>NZ_RCVZ01000009.1 GCF_003668575.1 Falsibacillus albus
TGGCCGATGTGAAAGCCATGTCAAAAAATGAAGAGAACCAATCTTCATTGGATGCAAAAGCAGCAGCAGACGCATGGATAGAGTCAACAAACACAGGCGACCAAGACATGAACAGCACGAAAGCAGGCGTGAACACGATGACCGATGTGAAAGCCATGTCAAAAAATGAAGAGAACCAATCTTCATTGGATGCAAAAGCAGATGCAGACGCATGGGCAGAGTCAACAAACACAGGCGACCAAGATATGAACAGCACGAAAGCTGGCGTGAACACAATGACAGATGTAATGGCTATGTCAAACGATGAAGGGAATCAATCGTCATTGAATGCGAAAGCATATGCTGGTCTATGGGCAATGACCCAAAACGATGAAGATTCAAATAAAGCCGGGTTGAATGCGATGACAGATGTAATGTTAAGCTCTATGTCCAATTCATATGATGAAAACAATTCAAGCAGTTTGTCATCAGCAGTCGACACTGGACTTTGGGTTGAGAACAACAATGATTCTTATAATAATAGCTTGAATGGTGAAGTGAAATCAGACCTTCAATTGAATCTTATGAACAGTGGCCGTTATGATCACAATTCAAGCCAACTAGGATTGAATGCGGAATTAGGATTGAGCAGCATGTCCAGCAGTGATGAAGATCGCTACATGAGTGACCTTTCCTTAAATACTTCAATCATGCTAATGCTCGATTCAATGAACGAAGACGAAAACGATTCTATTTTGAATCTGTAAACAGATGAAAACCCTGTGGATGACGATCCACAGGGTTTTTTCTTTTTGGAGATTTTATTTGAATTTTCCCCCGCCATCTCCTCCACCATTTTGGCTATTGTAGAATTGAAATTTTGTTGAATCAGATTCAACGCCATGGCTCTTTTGAGTGGCATCAGGAGGTGCTGCCTTTTGCTGAAATAGATTGAAATGCCTATGATCAAAACAAGCGGAGCTCCGACGATTAGCCAAATCATGCGATCATCTCCTCTTTGAAAGTATATGAATACATACGCAGTATTTTCTATTAAGTTTCAAATATACGACTGTGAGAAGTTAAAAGAGCACTTCCACGAGACCAAAGGTAACAAGCGACAAAAGAACAGAGACGATGAAGATGGTCAGCAGCGGCCTCAGCGCTTTTTCCCTAAGTTCTTTAAAGTGTATGTTGAGGCCGAGTCCGGTCATGGCCATCGTCAAAATGAATGTCGTCACTTTGGACACACTGTCGATCATCGTTTGATTCAAAAATCCATACTGTGTCAGCAAAGTTCCCGCGAGGCTCATCAGCAAAAAGCCGAGAAGGAAATAAGGGAACTCAATTTTTGCTTCATTTCTATCATTCTCTTTTTTTCGCATCCAATAAATAAAGATCAAACTGACCGGGATTAAGAGAAGCACCCTGCCAAGCTTAGCTAGGAGAGCAAGGGCCAGTGCATCGCCGCCTGCAGGAGCTGCTGCAAGGGCGACATGTGCGATTTCATGCAGGCTGATCCCGCTCCACAATGCATAGTGATGGGTGGAGATAGGGAACCAGGAGAATAGAAGCGTATAGGAAACGGAAAAAATGGTTCCCATCATCGCGATGATGCCGACGCTCAAAGCCGTATCCTCTTCCTTTGCCTTGACGATCGGTGCGATTGCGGCAATCGCGGCAGCACCACAAATGCCTGTGCCGACCCCAAGCAAGAGTGTGATCGATTTATCGCTTTTTAATAGTTTGCCAAGCCAAAGCATGAGAATGATTGAAAAAATGATGGAAAAGCTCCCTAATAGCAAAACAGCCGGCCCTTGGTTGACGATCATCAAAATATTCAGCTTTAAACCAAATAGAATGATAGCCAAACGGAGCAGTCTTTTTGAACTGAAATCAATCCCCGATTTTATGGCAGTCGGATAGCCGAAAAATTGCCGGAACAAAACGGCGATCAGGATGGCAGAAGCTAATGGTCCGATCATGCTGAAAAATGGCAGCTTCGCTAAAAATGTGCCGATGACGGCAATGATAAAGGTGAAAAAAACTCCGCCCATTAGAGGGAATCGTTGTAATGTATTCAAAATGTGTGACACCTCCAAATGATCTATTATCATTATACTGCTCGTTTCGATATAATAAAAATTAATATAATCAATAGAAATCATAAGTAATAACTTATGGAAGGGATGACTACAATGGAGCAAAAATATTCAGTTTTTCTGGCGGTGGCGGAAGAAAGGAGTTTTTCAAGGGCGGCGGATTCGTTGTTCATTTCCCAGCCAGCTGTGAGCCAATATGTTGCAGGGCTTGAAAAGGAGCTTGGGGCGGCATTGATCATCCGGGATCATAAAAAACTTCGACTTACGAAGGCAGGGAAGATTTTGTATGAGTACGTGGTCGAATTAAAGCAGGCACATAAAGAGATGAATCAAAAAATCCAAGGTATCCTCAACATACCTGCTGGGGAGCTCAGGATTGGCGCCAGTTATACATTCGGCGAGTACATCCTTCCGCATACGATCTCGATTTTAATGGAGAAGTTTCCAAATATACACCCGACCATCACGATCGGAAACACGACGGAAATCGCGGCCAAGCTCCACGATGATCAATTGGATATCGGAATCGTCGAAGGGATGAACCTACATCAAGATCTCACCGTAATTAAATTGACAGAGGACGAAATGTACATTGCAGCGGGGAAAGATCACTCGTTGGCAGGAAAGACACGTATCACTGCGAAAGAACTGGAACACGAACGCTGGATCATACGCGAAAAAGGCTCAGGCACAAGAGAGGCGACCGATCAATTCCTAAAAAGCCAGGGGATAAAACCACTAGAATCCATGGAATGCGGCAGCACCCAGATCATCAAAGAATCCGTAGAAGCAGGGCTCGGCATCAGCCTGATCTCGCGCTGGGCCATCCGAAAAGAATACGACATGAAGCTACTGCGCATATTGAATCATAAAGACACCCCCGTCAAAAGGGACTTCTCAATCATCCGGCAGTCGGAAAAAGACTCTTCAAAAGCAATCGAAGTGTTTCAAGAAGTGCTGTTGGAATACTTTCTATGAGGGGATATTTAAGTGCGGAAAAGTTAGTGGTTTGGCGCAAGTATTTTGATTCCAGCGCAAAAAACCCGTAGTTAGGCGCAAAAAACTTAATTTAGGCGCAAAAAATCTAAGTTGTGCGCAAAAAATCAGATTAAGGCGCAAAAAACGATGTTGCCTGCTGTCCTCATAGTCGGATGAATCTGCGCGGTAGTCCGAAACCGGCGTTAAGCGCATAAAATCTGAAAATCGCGCAAAAAACTGGAGTTAGGCGCAAAAATCTTAATTTAGGCGCAAAAAATCTGAGTTGCGCGCAATGAATCAGATTAATACGCAAAAAACGCTTCGCCCCAATGGGGCGAAGCGTTTTTTATTGAGCACTCGCTGTTTCTGTTTTGTCTTTTTCAAACCGACGGAACATCAGCCAATAGATGGCGGCGCTGAGCACGGCGAGGAAAGTCAGCGAAAGGAAGGTCCATTCATAGCCAAATAGGGTCGTAAGCGGGATGGACAATGGTGCGAGCGTCCGGCCGATCGTGAACCGAAGGCTGGCCGCGGCGAAATATTGTCCCCTCATGTGTTCAGGCGCGAGCTTCGAGATGAAGCTTTGCTGGATGCCGACTGTCATCAGCTCTGCAAAGGTGAAGAAGGCCATTGCGATGATCATTCCCCAGACGGTGCCGAATTGCCCCATCATGAAGATGGCGAGTCCGTATACGATGGAAGAGATCATAAAGACGTTCCGTTCGTAATACTTTGTCATCCATTTTGTCACAAAAACGGTAAAAAGTGCGACGAGGAGGCCGTTTTCAGATAGGACAAAGCCGAATATCTGCTCACTCCTTAGATTCAGCGACCAATCACCGAAATGGAGGAGCGGCGCCTCTTTAATCGTTTCTTTTATATAAACAGGTATCAGCAGGTCGAGCTGCATGAAGGTCTGTGCAGCCAGGACGCCGGCGATGATGAATAATAGAAAGGTCTTGTCGCGGATGATAACGCGGTAGTCCTTCACTTGATTCCATAATGCTTCATGCCATTTCAGTTTTTGGATCGCTTCTGCGCCGTCATTGTTGACCAAAAGAGGTGCGGTTTCTCGTGTCCATTTGAAGAGCATGAAGGCAAGCAGCATGCATACTAATCCGGATACAGCCAATAATTGAAAACGATAGTGCACATAAAATATTCCGCCGAGCATCGGTCCGAGGACGACAGCAATGTTGATCGAAGTGTAGAAGACGGCGAAAACGTTGCTCCGCTCCTTTTCATCGACGACATCTGCGACCATTGCCTGACTGGCGGGCCAATAGACCGATCCGCACATGCCGGCAAAAGTGAAGCAAATGAAGCCGAGCGTCGCTGATTCAAGCCAAGGCGAATTGGCAAAGCCGAATACTAAAAAGGCCACACCTTGCCCGAATGCAGACAGCACCATCATTTTCTTCCTGCCGTATCGATCCGCATAATAGCCTCCCAGCAGGTTGGCCAGCACGGAGAAGACCTGAGAGCCGATCAGCAAGATGCCGGCTTTTTCTTTTCCGAATGCTTCTGTAAAATAAATCGTCAAAAACGGGAAGAACATCCAAAATGTCAAATTCAACAGCGCTTCCCCGAATAGACGGACTTTCAAATTTCGATCCCAATCCCTGATTCTCATAGCCGTTTCACCCCTTTGATGCTTCATAACCTTCCATATCATACTCCTCAAAAGGGTCCGGCACAAGGTCAAATTGACAAATTTCGCAAAATTAAAAACAAATAAAAAGGGTGGCCCCCTGGTGCCTGTCACCAGAGGGGCCACCCCTATCATTCATGAAATTAGAATGCCCAGTCTCCGTTGCGGAATACTGGCTCAGAGCTGCCATCCTTTGTGATTCCGTCGATGTCCATTTCAGAGGAGCCGATCATGAAATCAACGTGTGTGATGCTGTCGTTGAGTCCATTCTTTTCAAGCTCTTCCTTGGACATCTTTTTGCCGCCTTCGATGCAGAACGCATATGCGCTTCCGATCGCCAAGTGGTTGGAGGCATTTTCATCGAACAGCGTGTTGTAGAACAAGATGTTCGACTGTGAAATCGGCGAGTTGAATGGAACCAATGCGACTTCGCCTAAGTAGTGTGAGCCTTCATCCGTTTCGACAAGGCGCTTCAATGTTTCTTCGCCTTCTTCTGCTTTTACATCGACAATACGTCCATTTTCAAATGTAAGGGAGAAGTTGTCGATGATGTTTCCGCCGTAGCTCAAAGGCTTCGTGCTGGAAACTGTTCCATTGACACCTGTCTTAAGAGGAACCGTGAAGACTTCCTCTGTCGGCATATTTGCCATGAATTCATTGTCATCGGAGTTGATGCTGCCTGCTCCAACCCAAAGGTGCCCTTCAGGAAGCTCGATCGTCAAATCTGTGCCAGGCGCTTTATAATGAAGTTTGTGATAATTTTTCCCGTTCAAATAGTCAACTTTTTCATGAAGGGAAGCGTCATGGTCTTTCCATGCTTGAACCGGATCTTCCAAATCAGAACGCGTCGCTTTGAAAATGGCATCCCAAAGCTTATCTACTGCTTCGTTTGCATCTGCTTCAGGGAATACCTTTTTCGCCCAGTTTTCAGAAGGGACGGCAACCACTGTCCAGCTGACTTTATCGGATTGTATGTATTGGCGGTATTTATTCAGGGCAGTACCAGCTGCCTTTTGGAAAGCGGCGATTCTTTCTCCTTCTACTCCTTTTAAAAGGTCCGGGCTTGAAGAAATGATCGACATGAAAGCTGCACCTTTTTCAGCTAAGTCTTCCATTTCCCTTGCACGCCATTCAGGAAATTCATCGAATGCTTCGCGCGGCGCCATTTCATATTTCATACGGCTGATCTGATCATCGCCCCAGTTGACGTTCACATGCTTAGCGCCTGCTTCATAGGCCTTTTTTACGACCAAGCGAACGAACTCGGCTGCATCGATCGTTGCATTGACGACCAATGTTTGGTTCTTTTGAATATTTACGCCGACCTTAACGGCCAATTCGGCGTATCGTTCCATTTTATCCTGGAAAGTTGTCATATAGAATTCTCCTTTTTTTCAGAATGTTCTATTCTATTTTATCAGGGCTGGGAGTGGAATGGAATTGTTTTACGATTTAGAATGAGGGAAAGAGCAAATAATCTAGTATAAAAGGAGTGTATGCATGTTTCAGATGAAACGGATTTATGAAGCTGCAGAGGAATCAGATGGGAAAAGAGTCCTCACCGATCGGCTTTGGCCGAGGGGGGTCTCTAAAGAAAAAGCTAAGCTGGACGAGTGGATGAAGGAAATCGCACCAAGTACGGAACTTAGGAAATCTTTCTGTCATGATCCGGAAAAATTTGATCAGTTCAGGGAAAAATATAGAGAAGAACTACAATCGGAAGAAAAAGCAGAAGCGGTTGAATCGCTCAAACGAAAAGGGGCTGAAGGAAACGTGACGCTTCTGTACGGTGCGAAAGATGAAACGTACAACCATGCTATCGTACTCAAAGAATTTTTAGAAGGAAAAAGCTGATCTTTGAACGATAAAGGATCAGCTTTTTGATTGAAAATATTGACGATAGGCGTCTGGATCGGCTATCAAATCGGCCAATGTATATTCGTCCAGGACGGCTAAATATGACTGCAAGGCTTTATGAAGCACATGCTTCAATCCGCACACAGGCGTGATCACGCATTGGTTGTGCTCGCGGTCGAAGCATTCCACAAGGTGGAAGTCTTCCTCGGTCTTCCGTACGGTCGAACCGATGTTGATCTGGTCAGGGGATTTTCCCAGACGGATGCCGCCGTTTCTGCCGCGGATGGTTTCGACCAGCCCCATCTTGCCCAATTCATAGGTCACCTTCATTAGATGGTTTTTTGAAATCCCATATGCCTCCGCTATATGCTTAATATTGGCCAATTCGCCTTTTGGAAGCGTAGCTAAATATAATAAAACCCTCAAAGAGTAATCGGAATAATTGGTTAATCTCATTATCATCACCTTTACCTATTATAAGCATTGTGACAAATCAATGTCTAAATTTGTGACAGATTATTTAAAGATATATTTTAAATATTGCTTTAAACCTGCTAGAGGAGTAATTTAAAGATGTATTCAAAATACTACTTTAAGGAGCGATTCAAATGTTATCCCAAAAGACAATTGACATCGTCAAATCGACTGCGCCTGTTTTGGAAGTGAAAGGTCAAGAAATTACAACCTGCTTTTATCAATTAATGTTTAACAATCACCCTGAACTTTTAAATATCTTTAACCATGCCAACCAATCGAAGGGACGTCAACAAACGGCCTTGGCCAATACAGTATATGCAGCTGCCAAATACATCGATCAGCTTGAGGTGCTGCTGCCGGCGGTCAAACAAATTGCCCATAAGCATAGAAGCTTGGCCGTCAAGCCTGAGCATTATCCGATCGTCGGTGAATTTTTGCTGAAAGCGATCAAAGAAGTGCTCGGAGACGCGGCAACGGAAGACATCATCAACGCTTGGGCAGAAGCATATGGTGAAATTGCCAACGTCTTCATCAGCGTCGAAAAGGGGATGTACACAGAAGCCGAAGAACAGGAGGGCGGCTGGAAGGACTTCAAGGAGTTCGTCGTAAGCGACAAAGTGAGGGAAAGCATGACGATCACTTCCTTCTACTTAAAGCCAGCAGATGGAGGTAAAGTAACGAGCTTTTTACCAGGGCAATACATCACCATCCAGGTCCAGATTCCAGGGGAAACTTACACGCTTAACCGCCAGTACAGCTTGTCCTGTGCGCCAGGAAACGAATATTACCGCATTTCCGTGAAGCGTGAAACGGAATGCATGCCTGAAGGGAAAGTATCCAACTATCTTCATGATGAAGTGAATATTGGCGATATGATAAAAGTAAGTGCTCCTGCCGGCGACTTCGTCTTGAATAGGGAAGAAAATTCACCGATTGCCTTGATCAGCGGCGGCGTCGGCATCACCCCGATGATGAGCATGCTCCAAACCATGGTGAAAAATGAATCCAAACGGGATGTTGCATTCATCCACGCAACGAGGAACGTAGATGTCCACGCATTCTTGGAAGAAGTACAGGAAGCCTGCCAGCAGCTTGAAAACGGCCGTTCCTACTTTGGCTATGAAGCAAACGAAGCAGAAAAGCAAGCCGGTGATTTTTCCGGCTACATCCAAAAAGATTTCCTGCAAAAAGTGATCCTATCGTCTGAAACAAGATGCTACGTCTGCGGGCCGAAACCGTTCATGGAAGCCGTCATCCGCCAGCTCAAAGAAATCGGCATCCCGGAAGACCGGATCCACTATGAATTCTTCGGCCCGGCCATGGTGCTTGATACAGAACCGGTGGAAGTAAAATAAAAATAGGGAAAAGCTGATGTGTGAGATGCATCGGCTTTTTTTATTGTGAGAAGACTTTATTCGTAAAGCTAGTTTTAATAAATATCTAACAGTGTGAAAGGTTGATTTCCGCGGAAGGATGCTCGCTTTCTGAGGGGGCTAACAGGATGTGAGGTCGTTCGATGTTGGCACACGACGTACCGAACTTAATCGAATATCCGTCTTATATTGCGGGGTCTCACCCTGCCCGCAGATCCCCCCGGAGTCTCTCACCTTCAGCTCCAATCAACATTGGAGGATGAATTTTTAATATAAAACAGTCGCTATTACATAGGCAACTCTACCACAAATCCCGCTCAAACCCGCTTATGTTATGCAATTCGTCGCTGCATCCCTCTCCAATCAAAAACGGTCATCAATGAAATTGATGACCGTCAGACAAATTGACTCCATCCCGATTCTGCCCAGTTGAACCGGGGTGGTCCCAGTTTTATTCCTCTTCTTCGACCCGATTTTTGAACGCTTCTTGAGTGGTGATGAATTCTTCGTCCTCGATGCGTTCTTTCGTATGTTTTTCAGCGATGCTGTTCTCAGGGAAATTGCCCGGATGTCCTTTTTCTTTATGGTTGAATCCTTTTCCTCGCGCCATGCTGTTCACTCCCTTCATCACTTTACACATATCTTTTCCAAGTTCGGCGTAATTATTTGTCTGGTTGGCGATCGTTGAAGACCTTTTTCACATTACGGAAAAACAATGATTGTGCACTCCATTTTGCAAACTTGTCTGGAATCAACAGCTGCTCAGCGGCGCTTTCGGCTGAGATTGCGTCGCCTGCCTGGATCATATGCTCAATCAATTCCTTTAAATGCTGAATGTCTTCTTTACCGCCGACTCCACCGTGGCCAGGAACGGCGCAAGTAAATGGAAGCTTGTTCAACTCGTCCAGCACTCGGTTCCAGCGGCGATAGTTTCCTTCTTGGAAGGATGGGAAGCTTTCGACGAACAGCAAGTCGCCTGCAAAAACAACTTTGTCATCCGGCAGCCAAACGACGGTGTCCGATATCGAATGGGCGCTGCCGAAATGAAGAAGTTCCAATGTCCGCGTGCTGCCAGCGATGGTCAACTTGTCCTCAAACGTGACATCCGGGAGGCGCAGGCTGAAATCATGGATCGTTTTGGCGATTTCCTCGACGAGCGTGATGCTGGATCTCAGCTCGCTGCGCTTTTCTTCATTTTTTTCCGTTTCCAATTGCCCTGTCAGCATGGAGAGGTAAGCTGATTCGTTCTCGATTTGCATCTTGACCTGCGGCATGATCCGTTCCTTCATGGCCTCATAGGTCGAAGGGGTGCTGATGATCGCGGCTTCATCAAACAGTTGATTGCCCCTGACATGATCGCCGTGGCAATGCGTCGTCGCGACATATTTGATCGGCTTTCCGATCAAGGCTTGGGCTGCGCTTTTCAAATCAGCCGCCGCTTGCAGTGTCATCATCGTATCGACCACAACAGTAAAGCCGCCCATATCAATGATGCCGGCATTGCCCAGTGCGCCTCTTCCCGAATCGATTGCCGCGAATATGCCATCTGCAATTTCCTTTAGCTTAAAGTGTTCTGAGTAAAATGTTTTCAAAGATATCCACACCTTTTCTAAAAAAATCGTAATGGTGAATACATTCTTTTAAAAAGGCAAAAACACCTATCAGAAATTGTTAATTTTTTGACAAATTTAGAAACGTTGAGAGCGGTTCCATTGCCTTCGAATAAGGTATAATAAGGATAATCATTGACAAGAGGGGTGCTGTTGAATGGATTATTTCGATATTATATCCGAACAAAGAATTCGCGAAGCCCATAAGAACGGTGAATTTGACAACCTGCCCGGGATGGGGAAACCGCTGCCGAAGGATGAATTCGCCAATGTCCCCCAAGAAATCCGCATGGCCTACCGATTGATGAAGAACGCAGGCTACTCCCCTGAAGAATCGACCCTCAGACAAGAGATGATGACCATCGAAAGCCTCATCGCTCAATGCGATGACGAAGTCGAAAAAGAAGACCTCACCAAGCAGCTCAACGAGAAGATGCTCAAATTCAACCAATTCATGTCCAAACGAAAAAAGAACACAAACTCTTCGTTATTCAAAAACTACGAGAACAAGATCGAAAAGAAGCTATTGTAAATTTATTAAGGAATCCATCATTGATGGGTTCTTTTTTTATGGATTTACATGTTTCGCTGCTTATGCGGTGAGGACAGAAGGAAGATATCTGCGAAAAAAGCGAAATATCCATTATTCTACACCTTTCGTCAAATTTCGCCCCCGCCGTTCGCCACCTTCTTCCCGCCGCCGTCCGCCGCCGCCAATTCTCCAGCAGCCCCTCTCCCCCCCCCAGCAATCCTTCCCCATCATCCGAACAAAATTTCTCGATTTTTCAGATAAATAAACAGTGATTTGTGTTAATATTTTCCTATACATATGAGTTGAGGTGTTGAAAATGGATTTTCCCGTTTGGATCCATCTGGGCGGATTCCGTTTCCATCCGCACCTGGTGTTTGAAACACTCTCTTATTTCATCGGATTCAGGGTGTATCTTTGGACAAGGAATAAAGAGAGAATCCCGTATGACACGATGCTGGCGGTGCTGGTGGGGGCGATTGTCGGGGCGGCGCTCGGGTCGAAGCTGCTGTACTGGCTGGAAGATCCGATCAAAACCATCCATTCTCTCACGGACCTCCCCTATTTAATGGAAGGGAAGACGATCGTCGGCGGATTGCTTGGAGGGTTGATCGGGGTCGAGGCAGCGAAAAAAATGGTCGGATGGAAAAAATCGACCGGCGATGAGTTTGTGCTTCCGCTCATTGTAGGAATGTCGATCGGCCGGGTCGGATGCTTTTTGACCGGGCTGGATGACCATACATACGGAACCGAAACGAAGCTGCCATTTGGGGTCGATTTCGGCGATGGGGTGCCGCGGCATCCGACGCAGCTTTATGAAATTGTATTTCTCTTCCTGCTGGCCGCCTTCGTCATTGGGCTGCGCAAGTTGAATAAATCGAAGCCGTGGGAAGGATTTGAATTTCAGCTTTTCATGGCGGGCTATTTGTTGTTCAGATTGTTGATTGATTTTATCAAACCGACGCCGCATGTGTACTTCGGCTTGAACAATATTCAACTTGCGGCCATTGCCGGGTTGATCTACTACGGACAATTAATGTACAAGAAAGCGAGGAAACATGATGCCGAATCGAAGCTATCTGTTCTATGAATTGACGAATAGCATTTGTTCCAAATGTTTGCGAAAAGTGGAAGCGAAAATCATCCTGGAAAATGACTGTGTGTACATGGTGAAGCATTGCCATGAGCATGGCAGGGAGCGGGTGCTCATCTCCACCGATATCGAGTACTACAAGAAATGCCGTGAATTCATCAAACCATCCGAAATGCCGTACCGCTTCAATACGCCGATCAAATATGGGTGTCCTTATGATTGCGGGATCTGCCCGGACCACGAGCAGCACAGCTGTTTGACCTTGATTGAAGTGACGGATCAATGCAACCTCCAATGTCCGATCTGCTATGCAGAATCATCCCCGCAGAAGAAGCGCTGGAGGTCACTGGAGGAAATCGAGTTCATGCTCGATAGCTTAGTAAAAAATGAACATGAGGTCGATATCGTCCAAATCAGCGGCGGCGAGCCGACGATCCATCCGCAGTTCTTTGACATTCTCGATTTGGCGAAAACGAAACCGATCAAGCATATCATGGTCAATACAAACGGGCTCCGGATTGCCCAGGACCGTTCGTTTGCCAAAAGGCTTGCCGAGTATCTACCTGGATTCGAACTATATCTCCAGTTTGACAGCTTTGAAAAAGAAGCCTTGAAGGAGCTTCGTGGCGTCGATTTGCGGGAAACAAGGAGGAAGGCGATCGAGCACCTTAATGAATTCAACATTTCTACGACATTGGTGGTAACGTTGAAAAAAGGACTCAATGATCAGGAGGTCGGAAAAATCATTGAATACGGCCTTTCGCAAAAAGCGGTCAGGGGCGTCACGTTCCAGCCGATTCAGGCAGCAGGGAGGCTTGAGGACTTCGATCCTGCAACCGATCGACTCACCCTCAGCGAGGTGCGGCAGATGATCATCGATCAATCCGATGTGTTCAACAGTGAGGATATCATTCCGGTCCCGTGCCACCCTGACTGCCTGGCGATGGGGTATGCGCTGAAGACGAACGGCAAAGTGACGCCGCTCACCGGGATGATCGATCCGAAGGTCCTGCTCGAAGGAGAGCGGAATACGATCGTCTTTGAACAGGATGAGGAGATCAAGGATAAAATCTTCAAGCTGTTCAGCCTGAACCATTCGCCGCTATCCTCGTCTATGTCGCTGAAGGATCTGCTTTGCTGCCTTCCGAAGGTGTCCGCTCCGAACATTTCCTACGACAATGTGTTCAGGGTGATCATCATGCAATTTTTGGATGCTTATAATTTTGATATACGTTCCGTGAAAAAATCATGTGTCCACATCGCGCATCCGGACGGAAAGATCATCCCATTCGATACGTACAACCTGTTTTACAGGGACGATAAGGTGAAGCGTCTGGAAGAAATCCGCGCAGAAATGACGGGGGTGAATCATGAGCGAGTATAAGGAGGAGGAAATCGAGCCTAAACGGAAAGATACGCTTGCTTCCGGGATCGGCTTGACGGTGCTGCTTCATTTGATTTTGATTGTCTTTCCGGTGGCCTATTTTTTCATCGGCATTGTCCAGATTGTCTATATCATCCCAGCGGTTGCCATTGCGTACCGTAAGGGCTACCCGAGAAGGGGAAAAGGGCTCATCATCGGGGCGGGCATCACGTTCCTATTGAACAGCGCCTGCTTTGGGATCGTGATGTCGGGCAGCCTTGGTGGATGAGAACGCGGGTGGCTCTTGATTGGGAGGGATTTTGCGGGCATTATAAAAGAAATGGGTCTTTTCGCAATAATTGCTGTTTTTAGATTTTCTTGTAAACGATTCATCATTTGATTTTTTCTCCATTCGCAAGGCTGTTTTCAAGAGGCTCTTTTCGTAAAGTTTGTACAGGTTGATTTCCGAGGAAGGATACTCGCTTTCCGCTGCAATCAACCACCTAAGATGAAATTTTATCAAAAAAACTATTACTAATAGTAATCTTGGAGAAAAGAGCCATTTATAAAATTTGTTGCAATATATCAACGGTTGAGCAAGGTTGATTTTCAAGGTCAGTATGCTCGAACCTGCCGCTGCAGCCAACACAAAAACTCATGGGATAGAAAGGAGATTTTTTATGAAAATAGAGGGTTTTGGAGGAATCTTTTGGAGGACTAAAAATCTAGAGGATATCAAAAGCTGGTACAGTAAAGTCCTGAATATTGAAATTGAGAATTGGAATGGAGCCATCCTTACGCCACAACCTGGCAATGAAACCGTCTTTTCCTTCTTCACTGAAGATGACCCATATTTTCCAACAAACCAACAAGTGATGTTGAACTTTCAAGTTGAAAATTTGGACGACAGTATTAAACATCTAGAAGAAATCGGTGTTCCCATTGTGATGGAGAAGGCAGTTGATGAATATGGAAAGTTTATTTGGATTGAAGATCCAGAGGGAAGACGTATAGAGCTTTGGGAGAAGTAATAGGATCATAAGCAGCGATAAATATTGGAGATTGCCTGGATCATTTTGAACCAGGCAATCTTTTTACTTAAAGTATCAAAATATTAACTTTATAAAATATATGTCTTCATTTGTTGAAAAAACAGCCGATATAAACAGTAGAAATAACTTTATAGGGTGAAGTACATATGGATAAAACATCAGTAATCGGGATTGTGCTAGGGATTTTGGCAATCGGTTTGGGGATGTTCTTCAAGGGCTTGAGCCCAAGCGTCCTCATCAATCCTGCGGCAATCATGATCATCATTGTCGGGACGATCGCAGCAGTGACGATTGCGTTCCCGAGCTCGGATTTAAAGAAAGTGCCAAAGCTTTTCGGCATTTTATTCAAAGAAAAGAAACAGCTGGACCCCAAGGATGTGATCGGATTATTTTCCGAATGGGCACAGCTTGCACGAAAAGAAGGATTGCTTGCCCTTGAAGCAAAGACAGGGGAAGTGGAGGATCCTTTTTTGAAAAATGGATTAAGTCTTGCGGTGGATGGCCAAAGTGCCGACTACATCCGCGACGTTCTCAGCGAGGAAATCGATGCGATGGAGGACCGTCATCAATCGGGTGCAGCCATCTTTTCCCAAGCAGGCACATACGCACCTACGCTCGGTGTTCTTGGGGCGGTATTGGGTCTGATTGCCGCGCTCGGCCACATGGATAATACGGATGAGCTTGGCAATGCGATTGGAGCGGCTTTTGTAGCGACCCTGCTCGGGATTTTCACGGGCTATGTACTGTGGCATCCTTTTGCGAATAAGCTTCGCAGGAAATCGAAAGAAGAAGTGAATATTAAACAAATGATGGTGGAAGGAATCCTCTCCATCCTGGAAGGGGAAGCGCCTCGTATCATCGAACAGAAGCTTGCGTCCTATCTTCCTGCCGAGGAGCGGAAGAAAATTTTAGACGACGAAAGCGGTGTTATGAAAGATGAGCCGGCGTAGACGAAGGAAAAAAGAAGAAAACAATCATATTGATGAATCATGGCTGATTCCGTACGCCGATTTATTGACACTCGTGTTGGCGCTGTTTATCGTCTTATTTGCCGCCAGCTCCGTCGATGCCCAAAAGTTTCAGATGCTTTCCCGCGTTTTCAATGATATTTTCATAGGGGGATCGGGGGTCATGGACTATCCACAGCCATCGCCTCAGGACGATGCATCGCTGTCTGACGGGCTGAAGAAGGAAGATCAAAAGGCGGCGGCTATACAAACGACAGAAGTGCCGACACAACCAAGTGATTTGGAAAAGAAAATTCAGCTCCATAAGCTGGATCAAGAAGAATTAAAGCAAATTCAGGCGAAAATCAATCAGTATATTAAAGAAAATCATCTTCAGGTGAAATTTGCGACCTCCCTTACTGATGAAGGACTGCTGTTGACCATACGCGACAATGTCCTGTTCGATTCGGGGAAAGCGGAGGTCAAGAAAAGCAATTTGGATGTTGCCCATGAACTCTCGAAATTATTGGTGATGGACCCGCCTCGCGATATTATCATCAGCGGGCATACCGATAATGAGCCGATCCACAATTCGAAATTCGATTCCAACTGGGAATTGAGCGTGATGCGGGCGGTCAACTTCATGAAAATCATGCTGGAGAATAAAAATCTCGACCCGCGCTGGTTCAGTGCAAAGGGCTTCGGAGAATTCCAGCCCATCGCCTCCAACCAAACCGCCGAAGGAAGATCCAAAAACAGAAGGGTCGAAGTCTTGATCCTGCCAAGGCACAACTTGCCGGAACAATAAGAAACAGCCCCCTACCCTAGGTGACAGGCACCAAAGGGTGGGGGGCTGATTTTTGTTGGATGTTTTCTCGGAGAATAAGTGACTAAAAGTTTTATTTTTGTGAATACATCATGAGATGATGATTGGAGCGGAAGGTGCGAGACTCCGGAGGGATCAGCGGGCAAGGTGAGACCCCACAGCGTAGCGAGGACGCTCACCGCCCGCCCCTCGGAAAGCGAGCATCCTGCAGCAGAAATAAAGGTCAACAACAAATTGTATTACGCAGATAGTCTCTGCTCTTCGTTCGAAGCCACATTCTTCTTCTGCTTCCGTCCATGCAGGATATGATACAGTCCCACAACAAGAAGGATATAAATCGAAACATAGAAATATAGCTTTCCATAGCCTAAAGAGGAAACGATGATCCCCAAAAGGAAGGAACCGACCCCGATCCCTGTATCGAAAATCGTGAAAAAGGTCGCCGTGGCGATTCCCCTTCTTCTTGAATCGACGGAATTCAAGGCGATCGTCTGCATTCCCGGCACCAGTGTCCCATAGCCAAGGCCGATGACACCGCCGGCCAAGAGAAGCATGAATGCGCTATGGACGATGCTTAAGAGGAAGATGCCGATGCCAAAAAGCAAAATCGATGGATACAGGATGACATTTTCGCCGAAGCGGTCAAACCATTTTCCTGTAAATGGCCTTGAAATAATGATTGCAGCGGCATAGACGACAAAGAAAAAACTGGCCGCTTCCATCAAGCCAAGCTGCTTCGCATAAACGGAAATGAAGGAGAGGATGCTGGAATAAGCAAATGCAAGGGAACCTGCGGAAATTGAAATCGGCAGGGCTTTTTTCTCCAATAAATCCCCGATTCGGAATTTTGGCGGTGCTGCTTTTGTGAGCGCTGCTTTCGGAAATTTCACGATCAGGCCGCTGACAAGGGCGAGAAAAGCAAAAATGCTGCAAAGCAGGAATAATAGCTGGAACGATGCATAGTGGATGACCGTCAGTCCCAAAAACGGGCCGATGACCATCGCCATATTCATGAAGGTTGCGAAATAGCCCATTCCTTCTCCCCTGCGCGAATTCGGCACAAGGTCTGCAGCGATGGTGCCCGTTGCCGTTGTTGCCATGCCAAATCCTGCCCCGTGAAAAAATCTGAGCAGCAATAAAGCTCCTACGTTTCCTGCGCTAAAATACAATGGTGCAGCTACAAAGAATAAAGTCAGGGAAATGAGCAGGACCGGCTTTCGTCCGAAGCGTTCGATCCATATGCCTGAAAACGGCCGGCAGATGATGGACGATACGAGAAAGATGGAGATGATCAATCCGATTTCCTTTTCATCGCCATGCAGATCATCCAATACATAGATCGGCAGGGTGACGAGCAGCGTGTAAAAGGTTAGAAATAAGAAAAAACTTGATAAGGAGATGCTGACGAAATCCTTTGTCCATAATTGTTCTTTTTTCATCGATCGGATGCCTCCTTGCTGTACAACTTCTCGAGAATGAGGGCAGAAACGGTTTTCACTTCGGCTTGCTGTGAGGCCGAAACATTTTGCAGCATATCATTCTCGAATTCAGATACGACTTTCTGCCACGTTGGATATTCTTCCAGTGCCTGATTTGAAAGGCTAACGAGCTTTTCGCGCTTGTCCTTTCCTTGGAGGCGTTGGATCCAGCCGGCTTCCTCGAGGCGCGCCAACGTTCGGGTGATCGTCGGGCGCTCGACCCCCAAATAATCAGCCAGCTCTGCCTGTGTGCAGCTGCCAACCTGCTTTAACCGATACAAAATGGTCCATTGGCTGCTAAAGATCCCCAATGCGGAGAGGCGCTCATTTAATTCCTTAGACAAATAGCGCGTCAATTGATGCAGCTGATGGAAAAACTCATGATGGTTGTTCATCGATCATGTCACCTTTCTTATAAAAAATGAATCTGTTGTTTTTCATAGAGTCAGTTGGAGAGGAAGGTGCTAAATTCTAGAGGGAACACCGCAAAGCAACCTTTCTCACGCCTGATGTATATAACAAATTTTTTCCTTAAAAGTAGTTACCTAGCTAACTATATCGCATGAAGCATTTTTCGTCCAGATTTTGTGTAAAGTTTCACAATTACAAATTTTAAGAAAACTTATTGAATGATTCCCAACAAATGTTTAAAATGTAAACAAGTGTTTATCATTTTGTTGTCAATGGGGGTGGGGAAATGAATGAAAAAGAAAAATTCATACTCCAATTAATCGAGAACAATCCGTTTATCAGCCAAGCTGAATTGAGTGAAAAGACACAGCTTTCAAGGTCGGCTGTTGCGGGGTACATATCAGCGCTTGTGAAATCGGGGAAATTGCTGGGGAGGGCGTATATCCTCCCGAAAAACAACGGCGTCGTCTGCATTGGCGGATCGAATATCGACAGAAAGCTCAAAGTGCAGAAAGAGCTCGTTTATGGGACATCGAATCCATCGGAGACAAGTATTTCCTGCGGCGGCGTGGCGCGGAATATTTCCGAGAACCTCGGAAGGATGGGGATTCCGTCTTCTTTGATGACGATTGTTGCAGATGATTATGAAGGGGCTTTCCTGCTGGAGGAAACGAAGCCTTACGTGGATGTCGCGGGTACGATGATGGTTCTGCACCAAACGACGGGAACGTATACGGCTGTGTTGAATGAAGAAGGGGATATGGCCATCGCTTTGGCCGATATGAATATTTACGAGATGATCGACACCGGCTTCATCGAGAAAAGGTGGTCGCAGATTTCTTCAGCGGAAATGGTCCTTCTGGATACGAACTTTCCGGAAGAGGTGCTGGCCTACATCATCAGAAGATGCAAGCAGGAGGGTGTGCCGCTTGTGATTTCCCCGGTTTCCTCGCCAAAAGTGAAGAAGCTGCCGCGCAATCTGGAAGGGACAACCTGGTATATATCCAATAAGGATGAGGCTGAAGAACTGACAGGCATGAAAATCGAGAAGGACGGGGACTTCTTCATGGCAGCCGAGGCGATCATTGAAAAAGGCGCTGAAAATGTCGTTATAACAAGGGGGAAAGAAGGACTTGTCTATTACTCGCAATCGGGTGGAGCGGGTGTCATCTTGGCGCCGCATATTCAAGTCGATGAAGTGACGGGGGCAGGGGATGCGCTCGTTGCCGGTGTGATCTATGGATGTATGAACGGCTTCAATATCGAGGATGCATGCAAAGTCGGGATGACGGCATCGATCATCGCATTGCAGTCTGGCCAGACCGTATCGCCTGCTTTGAATAAACATAAGCTTCAGGAAACATATAAATCATATTTTTAAGGGAGAGAGCATCATGACATTTGAAAAGTGGCTGGAATTTTCCGAGGAAGTTTTGGAGGCAAAGAGAATGGGAAAAGCGATCGTGGCGCTTGAATCAACGATCATTTCCCACGGGATGCCATATCCGCAAAATGTGGAAACCGCGAAGGAAGTGGAGGCGATCATCCGGGAGCATGGCGCTGTTCCTGCAACGATCGCCATCATCGGGGGAAAAATAAAAATCGGCCTGACCGATGATGAAATCGAATTTTTAGCAAAAAGCGACGAGATTGTGAAAGCGAGCCGGAGGGATATGCCTTATTTGCTTGCCACGAAGAAAAATGGTGCGACAACGGTGGCAGCGACGATGATCTGCGCCAATTTGGCCGGGATCGATGTATTTGTGACCGGAGGGATCGGCGGTGTCCACCGCGAGGCGCAGGAAACGATGGACATTTCAGCCGACCTTCAGGAGCTGGCCAACACGAATGTTGCCGTCGTCTGTGCGGGTGCGAAGTCGATTCTCGACATCGGTCTGACACTTGAATACTTGGAGACGTTCGGCGTCCCGGTCGTCGGCTATGAAACCGATGTGCTGCCGGCCTTTTACACGCGTTCAAGTCCTTATCACGTCAACTTCAGGATCGACACGCCGGAGGATGCCGCAGCATTGATCGCTGCCAAACGGGATTTGAAACTGAATGGCGGAGTGGTCATCGCCAATCCGATCCCGACAGAAGCAGCCCTTGAAGAGTCATTCATCACGGAGGTCATTGAAACTGCCTTGCTAGAAGCCAAAAATCAAGGAATCAGCGGCAAGGCAGTCACGCCGTTTCTATTGAGCAAGGTGAAGGAATTGACGGAAGGAAAGAGCCTTGTCGCCAACATCGCCTTGGTTAAACATAATGCGGAAGTCGGGGCGCAGATCGCTGTTTCGCTGCTTTCGAAATAAACAGAAGCTGCCAGGCAGGGGCAGGCCATTTGTGAAAATAGAGATGGAATCAGTGCTGATTTTTTCACATTTATGCAATCCGATGAAGTTGATGGGAGCGGAAGGTGCGAGACTCCGGAGGGATCAGCGCCGCACCTCGAAAAGCGAGCATCCTGCAGCGGAAAACAACTTTTTTGAACCTATGATTCACAGCAACGAATCCTACAAAACAACCCAAAATAAAAGAGCTGGCCGCATCAAGTTTTATGCCGTCCAGCTCTTCATTTTTGGACAAGACCATAGCCAGAGAAGGAATCCACTCCTTCTGGTCCGATATCCACGGCTGACTTTTGCAGCAGATCCCTCAGTTCGATGTGAGATAGCCCGGGATTCTCCTCCTTTAATATGGCAAGCCTAGCGCTGACGACAGGGGCAGCGACAGAGGTGCCCGAAAAGGATTTATACTTGTTTTTCAGATACGTGCTCTTGACCTTCACCCCGATGGCCGCAAATTCAATCCCATTTCCATGAGATGAAAATGGCGCGCGCTGAAGACGGGAGTTGACGGCACTGACAGCGATGACTTCTGCATATCTTGCAGGAAACATAACATTGCTGTTTTCTGATTTTCCTGTATTCCCAGCGGCCGCCACCAGCAATATTCCATGATCATATGCCCGTTTGACCGCATCTTCTAGTTGAGGGCAGTCCGTTTGGGTCAACAAGCTCATATTGATAATGTCCATTTCATGTTCGATGGCCCACTCTATTCCCTTAACGACATCAGCGATCCTTCCGTTGCCGACCTTATCCAGCACCTTCACGGCATAGATTTCCGCGCCGGGTGCGAGCCCATTAAGCTTCGATGCAATAATGCCGGCAATATGTGTGCCGTGGCCGAAATCATCGCCGCAGCCTTCAGATGGATCCACTAGATTGACGCCGCCGGAAATGGTCAGGTCCTTATGAGGAAAGATGCCTGAGTCAATGATGGCAATCCTGATTCCTTTCCCTTTTGAATTATCACGATTAACCAGGTGTCTTTCACTCCGTTGCTTTCTCCATCTATAAAATAAATAAGCAGTGAAAAGCAGCATAACTATATTAATCATCATGCATGTTCCTCATCGAATAAATTTCAGAATTTTTTCAAGGCGATTTTCATTAAATGGTTGTTTTTTCTTAAAAGTAATTCATGTTGAAGAAGCCTCAAATTCCTCTTGCAATAGTATATGGCTGTCGTGCCACTCGGCTTGTACGTATGCGGAGATTACAGCATTACGGAATTACGAAAAAGATATAAAGGAATTCCACTATATTTGTCGAAAGGTAAGGTATACGTAAAAAGGGGCGTGCAAATGATGAAAACTTTTCCGAATGAATTATGCAGCATGATGATCAATCAGATTCCATACCCGTCCTATGTCGTCAGTGCTCAAGGAGAATTACTCGTTTTCAATCATTTGTTCGCAGCGGAAATGAATGACTTCCTTCATAGTGAGGAAAATAGGGAACAAATTTTATCAACATCCCCCTTGAATCAAAACGTTTCAATTGAAGCAGCCAATGGGACCATCCATCATTATTTACTGAAGATGGATAAAAGCATGATCGATCAGGAAGAAATGTATTTTTGCCAATTAATAAAAGAAGAACCTCCGCCCCAAATCCATGTTCATGAATTGAAGGAGCATAAGTTATCTTCCTTCATTCACCTGCACCCTGAAGCGGTATTCTATATGAGCGATGACGGGCGCATTCTCCATATGAATCCATCCGCAGAAAGGTTGACCAGCTTTCTGAAAGATGAAAAATACGGAATTTCCTTTCTGAGCCTTTTGCATAAAGATGATCATTGTCAGCATCAGCGTGAGTTTGCGCGATCACTGTCCGGATCTCCGCAGCACAGTTCACTACGAATCATCGATAAGTACCGGATTTGCCACAATGTAGATTTTACTTACATCCCAATCGGAACGGGGATTTACGGGGTGGCAAAGGATAAGACGAAGCGGATGATCATTGAAAATGAATTGAAGGAAGTGAAAGAGCTTCTCGAGGCACATTTTGAGAATACAGCTGAAAGCATCAGCCTTCTGGATGAGAACGGCAATATCTTGAAGATCAATAAAGCATTTGAAAAAGCATTCGGTTGGCTGCAGGATGAGATCGTCGGCTATTCGATGAAGATTTTGCACAAAAACGGAAGAAGTGAAGAATTCGAAGAAATCCTTATGCGAATTAAAAGGAAAGAAAGAATTGTGGATTTCGAAACGATTCGCTACAATCGCTGGAAAAAACCTGTCCATGTCATCATCAATGTCACTCCGATCATCAGTAAATCCGGCGAGCTGATCGGCATGTCATCGATCATGAGAGATGTCACGAAGCAAAAGCAGACGGAAGATCTGTTGAAGAAATCAAAGCAGCTCGCACTCATCGGCCAGCTTGCTGCAGGTGTTGCCCATGAGGTTCGCAATCCATTGACGACTTTGAAAGGATTCATGCAGCTCCTCAAGGAAGATACCAATCAGCCCATTTATTTCGATGTCATCCTGGATGAACTCCAGCGAATCGAATTGATCACCGGGGAATTCATTTCGCTGGCGAAGCCGCACGCAGTCAATTTTAAAGTAAGCTCACTGAATCGGATACTCTTCCATATCATTGAAACGGCCAATATACATTGTTTAAAGAAGAATGTGAGTTTATATTTACACATCGATGAGTTTGTGGAAGTGGATTGCGATGTGAAACAGGTCAAACAGGTGCTGATCAATGTCATCAACAATGCTGTCGATGCAATGCCGGAGGGCGGCGAACTGCTCCTCACGTTGTATCGGGTGGAGGATAAGGCCCTGATCACCATCGAGGACACGGGAATCGGGATTCCGGCTGACCGGATGAAGCATTTGGGCGAACCCTTCTACAGCACGAAGGAAAAAGGGACGGGCCTGGGGCTGATGATTTCTAATAAAATCATTAAAGAGCATGACGGCACGTTCATCATCGAGAGTGAGGAGGGGCGCGGAACGAAAGTGATGATTACACTTCCGATTGCCAAATAAGGGAAATGTCGAAAATATTTTCGACATTTCTTTTTTTTGCTGCGAGCCGTTCATTTCTTGGGAAATATAAAGTCATAAGGAAATTAATCAATCGTTTGATTAATAAAAAGTCGGTCATGATATGACATTGTTCGAGGCTTAATCCATCTTAGAATTGGGTATGTTTGTAGAATGGACAATAAAAAATTGATGGTAAAAGGGGAGTCTTACATATGGAAGAGAAGGATTTATTAGATGTAGTCGGGATTGGCATCGGACCCTACAATCTCGGTCTGGCTGCCTTATTGGAAGAAACCGACCTGCGCGGAATGTTTTTTGATCAGACCCCTGCATTTGAATGGCATCCCGGCATGTTGATCGATGGAACGGATTTGCAGGTTCCGATCCTTGCCGACCTCGTCACATTCGCCGACCCGCGCAGCCGATTCACCTTCTTGAATTACTTGCATGAACACAACCGTTTATATAAGTTTTTCTTTTTTAATAAAAATGAGATCCCCCGCCAGGAATATAACCGTTATGCCCAGTGGGTGGCAGGCCAGCTGGAATCTTGTTTCTTTGGGAAAAAGGTGGTCGATGTCATCGATCATATGAACGATGAATCTCCCCATTACGAGGTCATCGTGGAAGATCGGGATTCGGGCGAGCTGACGTCCCACTTTTCAAAGCATGTTGTCATGGGTACGGGGGCAAAACCGCTCGTTGTAAATGGAATGGAAGGTCTGCCTGATAAGGATGTGTTCCATTCGAACCGCTATCTATACCATAAAGACGATGTGGTAAAATCAGGCTCTGTGACGATTGTCGGATCTGGCCAGAGCGCAGCGGAAATTTTCCTCGATTTATTGAAGGAGCAGCGAAACCGGGATTATAAGGTCACCTGGTTCACAAGGTCGGAGGGCATCCTGCAATTGGAATCGTCGAAGCTCGGACAGGAGTTCTTTTCGCCAGACTACATCGAATATTTTCATCCGTTGTCCTTCGAGCAGAGAAAGAGCGCCTTATCCACGCTTGAGCATTTGCGGAAGGGCATCGACCCTTCCACGCTGAATGCCATTTACAATGTTCTTTACCACCGATCGGTCGAGGATAATACGCAAGACATCCTGATACAGCCTTTGACCGAAGTGAAAGAAATTTCCCGTGTGGATGACGGATACCGACTGTCTTGCCATCAGTGGCAGGAGGGTGATGAGTTTGACTATGAATCGAAAAAGGTCGTTCTTGCGACTGGCTACAAGCCGAACATCCCGGATTGGTTCGACGACCGGTTCCGCGATCAAATCGTTTGGGAGGACGAAAAAAGGTTCAAGGTCTCGAGGGACTATCAGCTGGTGTTTAAGGAAGAAAGGGAGCATCACTTTTTCACGCTGACCAATCTGGAGCATTCCCACGGGGCAGCCGCGACGAACCTAGGGTTGTCGGTCGACCGGAACATCCATATCATCAACACGATTGCGGGCAAGGAGCTGTACCGCATTCAAACGGACACCATCTTTTCTCAATTCACGATGGACAAAAAATGATGTTTTAAATACCAAATAACGGGAATCATTAAAAATGTGATTCGTAGGAAAATTCGTCAGTAAAGAAAAGGAGATGAGCGAATATGAGTAAGAAGATTGCATGTGTCGTAACGAGTATGTTTGAAGACAGCGAATACACTGAGCCAGCAAAAGCATTTAAGGAAGCCGGCCATGAAGTGGTGAACATCGAGAAGGAAGCAGGCAAAAAAGTGAAAGGCAAGCAAGGAGATGCAGAAATCTCCATCGATAAAAGCATTGATGATGTTAAACCGGAAGATTTCGATGCACTCTTGATCCCTGGTGGCTTCTCACCCGACCAGCTGCGTGCAGATGACCGCTTCGTCCATTTTGTCAAATCGTTCATGGATGACAAGAAACCAGTCTTCGCGATCTGCCACGGACCGCAGCTGCTCATCACCGCCAAGACATTGGAAGGTAGGACAGCAACTGGATTCAAATCGATCAAAGTCGATATGGAATATGCAGGTGTGACATACAAAGATGAAGAAGTCGTCGTATGCGGCAACCAACTCGTCACCAGCCGCACACCTGACGACCTGCCAGCCTTCAATCGCGAATCGTTGAAGCTGCTCAGTGAATAATAAATAGTTGAGTTGATACAGGGCCGCCCCATTCCGATGGCGGCCCTTTCGATTGTAGGGGAGGATAGGGTGGCCCTTTGGTGACAGGCACCAAAGGGCAGGGTTTAGCGTGGGAAAACAAGCGATGATGGAGAAACTGCGATTAGTGATGGAATAAACGTGATTAGTGATGGAATAAACCTCAAGAGTGATGGAAAAAATCGAAAAAGTGACGGAATCTTCTCGAAACATGATGGAATCCACCACCCCAGCCAGAAGCAAAGCCTCTTTATCCGCTCATTCAAACCTCAATCCACTCATCATCGCTTTTATTTAACAGAGGAGACTTGGAAATGGCGGGCAAATAGCCAGGAAAGCGGGTATCAGGAAAAGGTTTTCCCAAGAAAACGCCCTTGGACAAATGGAGGGGGCGGAATTGGGTCAGAGTGGCCCCTGGGTGACAGGCACCAAAGGGCACGGGTATACTTATAGTGTGATTACATATATTCAGGATTTACTAGTGAGACGTAGTTCATTGGGAGAGGAAGGATAGCGTTGATTATTCTTAAATCGCCGCGGGAAATTGAAAATATGCGCAGATCGGGGGTGCTGCTGGCGACGATCCATCAGGAAATCGCCAAATTGATCAAACCGGGCATTACCACGATGGAGATTGATCGATTTGTCGAGGGGTTCTTGAAGAAGCATGGCGCCACCCCGGAACAGAAGGGATATAAAGGATACGAGTTTGCCACTTGTGCATCGATCAATGATGAAGTCTGCCACGGCTTTCCGCGGAAGACACCATTGAATAATGGGGATATTGTGACGATCGATATGGTTGTGAATTTGAATGGAGCTCTGTCGGATTCAGCTTGGAGCTATGCAGTTGGAGACGTGGATTCGAAGACAGAGCAGCTTCTTAAGGTGACAGAAGAGTCCCTTTATAAAGGCATTGAGCAATCGGTTGAAGGGAACAGGATCGGGGATATCGGCCATGCCATCCAGACCTATGTCGAAGGCGAAGGATTTTCGGTCGTTCGCAGATTCATCGGCCATGGGATTGGTTCGACGATTCATGAGAAGCCTGAAGTGCCGCATTTCGGTGTTGCCGGGAGAGGCTCCAGACTTCGTGAGGGCATGGTTTTTACCATTGAGCCCATGGTCAACATCGGCGACTTTGAAGTAAAAATGGATGACAACGGATGGACGGCAAGGACTGAGGACGGATCTCTTTCTGCCCAGTTCGAGCATACGATTGCGGTCACGAAGGACGGCCCGGTGATTTTGACGAGATTATAAATATATCAAGAAGGAGCATGCCATCATTTGGCATGCTCTTTTATTTGCTCTTTTCTCATACTTTGTTGATTTAGGCGTTAAAATCGAAACAGTTTTTTTATTTTAGGAAGCATCTTTCAAGCTTCTTGCTTTTACCCAAAGAAAAAAGCCATACAGCAACAAAACGGTACCGCCAATCAATAAAATCCTATAAATGGACAAGCGGCTTGTCATCAGAGCAGATACCCCAGCATAGGAAAGCGGGATGAATCCAATCGAGACCATGGTCGTCAAACTCATGACGCGTCCCATTTTTTCTTGATCAGTCGTTTCTTGAATCAAGCTTGCAACAGGGATGTTGATGCTCGAAATCGCCATGCCAATCAAAAAAAGTATAATGGCAGCCATCCAAAGAAAAGGTGCTCCGCTTAAAAAGATCAAACCTGCGCCTTCTGCCATGATAAGGAGGATGACGGTGCGGCCCCTTGCATTTCTCAAATTGATCAACCCCGACAACACCGCACCGCTTAACATTCCTGCGGCAAATGCACTCTGCAGGAGGCTCAAATGAACGGCTGACCCTCCAAATTTTTCATCAGCCATGACCGGGATGCTTAGCATGAGTGGACCGATGAAAAAGAAATTATCGATGATGAACGTCAGCATCAGTGCCAATAACAGTGGACTCCTTCTCACATATTGAAACCCAGTTTTTAAATGGACAAAAATCGAAACGTCTTTGCCTGGTTGATCGATGATCCGTCTATCACTGATGTTCAGTGCAAAGAGGCTCCCGGTAATGAGCAAAATGGAAATCGTGATAAAAACGCCTTTAAATGAGAGGAGGGATAAGAGGAATGCTCCAATCAATGGTCCGATCAGCGTCGTGATCTGGCTGGTCGTCTGGATCAGCGAATTTGCCCGCGTCAACTGATGTTTGTGAACGAGAGAAGGGAGGAGCGAATCGCGTGCCGGCCAAAAAAAAGCATCGATGGAGCCAAAGGAAAAGGCGAATACAAACAGCTGCCAAAATTGAAGTTGCCCGATCGTTAAAAGCAAAAACATCGACAATATCAGCAATCCCCTGACCAAAAGTGAAAAGAAAATGATCCGCGATCTTCGTACATAATCCGCTGCCACTCCGCCAAACATCATAAAAATCACGCGAGGCAAAGTTGTCGCCATTAAAATCAATCCAAGCGATTCTGTCATATGCAGCCGTTTCAAGACATACCATTGTTCACATAACAAATAAATCGAAATCGAGAGCCCTGAGCATATGCTGGCCAGCCAAAGGAAAAGTAACGGTTTATTGTGTTGGACTTGTCGAATAACGTTTTTAGACAAAATTCCATTGATTTTCATAAAGGATACCGCCTTTCTACTTCAATGACAATCTAATTAGATAAATAACTAATTAGGTGGTTATCTAAATAGTAAAGGCGATTGGATTAATTTTCAAGTGTGTTTTTTTCATGAAAAAAGAAGCCGGTGACTCTTGGCTTCTAGTGAGTTCATTATGCTTTTTTACGAATGTTCCCCAGTTCCTCTGCGATGGCCTGCATTTCGCTGGGACTGAATGAATCTTTTCGTTTGACCATTGAATAGAGGTCGTGAAGGTCCTCGTACATTTCTTCATCGAAATAGCCAGGCTTGATTGCGCCTACATTGACCATTCTTAGTTTTGTCTTTATTTCTTCAACCATGAATTCGATATTTTCGGGTGATTTTTGAGAAAGATCCACTTCTTCCATCCTTTCCTTTTCCGACTAGCTTACATAATATCTTTCCATGATTGCTGCAGATTGTCAAATTGATTAAGTGAGGTGTATCCGATGTTTTAAAAATTGATTTAAAGGTAAATTAAAAGAGTAACAAAATTTCATCATAAAAAATATCATCTGAAAATCCCAAAAGAGGACGGCTTCCCCTATAATGAAAGATAATACGTACATAATTAAATAAGGTTCTCTCTTCAATAGGGAGGGACCCTTAAATACATTTATTGATACAGGAGGCATTTGTTCATGGCGAGTAAATTTTTCAAGGGAGTACTATTAGGGGCTGCAGCAGGTGGATTATTGAGTTTATTGGACAAAGAGACAAGAACGGCCGTCATTTCCTCAAGCAAACGCAATGGGGAAAAGGCGTGGGAGATGGTGAGCCATCCGCGCGAGCTTGTGGCCAAGTCCAAGGATTTGTACGAAAGATCCACAGCTGCCTTTCAGCAAGTGAAGGAAGATCTGGAGTATATCAATGAAAAAGTGGAAGAAGTAAAAAAAATCACACCGGAAATCAAATCGATGGTAAAGGATACGAAAGAAACGTTTGAGCACTCTGCTGAAAAGTATAAGGATGCTTTGGTGGAGGATGAACAGCAAGTATAAGATGAGGTGAGGGAATGAGAGAGAAAAAGATTAGTAAATCGTTCATAAAGAATTTAGCATCAAGCATCCAATACGATGATGCTGTCGGACTGGCAGCGGAATTGTCCTATTTCTTCTTGCTTTCGATGTTTCCTTTGCTGATCTTTTTAGTGACGTTATTACCTTACCTGCCTTTTACAGAAGAAGATGTCCTGAATGTCATCCGGGATTTTGCACCGGGACAGACGATGGACTTGATCCAAACCAATTTGAAGGAAATCATGAGCAACCGGAGCAACGGCTTGCTTTCATTCGGGATCATCGCGACGATCTGGTCGGCGTCCAACGGGATGAATGCAATCGTCAAAGCGTTGAACCGCGCCTATCGCATCGATGAAACAAGGTCCTTCCTTGTGACGAGGGGCATGTCGATCTTCTTGACGTTCGGGATGATCTTCGTATTCATGGTTGCATTGCTGCTGCCGGTATTCGGCAAGCAGATCGGGATGTATCTATTCTCTAAATTCGGTTTTTCCGAGTTGTTTTTACAGCTTTGGAATGCATTAAGATGGATTGTCAGCGCCATTATCTTATTTCTGATCTTTGTGGGCATCTACTACTTTGCCCCGAGTAAAAAAATTAGCTGCGTCACGGCCTTTCCTGGGGCGATCGTAGCCACCATCGGATGGGTCATTGCTTCTTTTGCCTTTTCCTTCTATGTCAGCAGTTTCGGAAATTACTCCTCGACCTATGGAAGCATCGGGGGGATCATCGTCCTGATGCTCTGGCTCTTCATCTCAGGCTTCATCATCATCCTCGGCGGCGAGGTCAATGCCCTGCTCAATGTGGATGACGAAGAATGCAAAAGCTGATTACCGCTAATTACCTGAGCGACAGACAACTGAAACGTACACACTAAAAAGAGGATGCACATCACGCATCCTCTTTAAAATTGTCTTTTATTCGAAGGGAGAGACCCATCATGACCAAAAAAACCAAAAAAGACGGCGGAACTAAGCAAAACAAAAACCAAAAACCTAAAGGGAAAACATCCGGATCCGCTAACGGCCAAAACGGATACCATTAGAAAAGCATAGGCAGCTTGACCAGAGGCAATGAGAAGGGAAAATTGCAGTTCGAATTTTCCTTGGCCTTCCTTTGGACCGAAGCGCAGCGTGGAAAGAAGATGGCAGGCTTCCATTATGTGTGGAATTTCTCCATCACATGGACAAAAATAGGGTATGCCCCTTGGTGCCTGTCACCAAAGGGGCATACCCTGATTTTATTTCAAGAGCCTCAGACTGTTGAGGATGACGAGGATGGTGCTGCCTTCGTGGCCGATGACGCCGTAGGGCAGATCCAAGAATTGCAGGAAGTTCGATGCGATCAAGAGCATGATGACGGATATCGAGAAGATGACGTTTTGCTTGATGATCCGATTCATCCGCTTGGAGATTTGAATCGCTTCGGAAATCCGTGATAAATCATTTTTCATGAGAACGACATCGGCGGTTTCTAGGGCGACGTCCGTTCCTTCTCCCATCGCAATGCCGACATTGGCAGTTGCGAGCGCCGGGGCGTCATTGATGCCGTCGCCGACCATGGCAACATTATTGAACTGTTCTTTCAGCTTTTTCAATTCTGACACCTTCATGTCAGGCAGGCATTCGGCGATGTATTGATTGACATAGGCTTCTTCGGCGATGGCCTTGGCCGTCTTTTCGCTGTCTCCGGTAAGCATGATCGTATAGAGTCCTTGGTCGCGCAGGAGCTTGATGGCATCGACGGTAATATCCCGCACCGTATCCTTCAGCGCAAGGATAGCAGCGATTCCGTTTGGGTCTTGGACAAAGACGATCGTTTTTCCTTCTGCTGCAAGCTTGCTTCCCGCATCATTAGCAAAACTACGCGCGTTTTCAGCACCGACGAAATCCGCTTTGCCGATTTTCCAGTCTTCACCGTGCAATGCGGCTTTGACCCCCCAGCCCGACACATCTTCCAAGGAATCAGGCTGAAGGAGCGGATTCGTGCGATCCCGCTTTTTTACATACTGGACGATCGCCTGGGCCAATGGGTGATGCGAGTAATTTTCAATCGACGCGACCTTATGAAGGACCTCATTCTCATCCACGTCGGGACGGACGATCACATCGGTCACTTCCGGCTTTCCTTTTGTCAGCGTCCCGGTTTTATCGAATGCAATTGCCTTCAGATTGCTCAAGTTTTCTAAATGGACGCCGCCTTTAAAAAGGATTCCATGCTTCGCGCCGTTGGAGATGGCGGACAGTGTCGCCGGCATGATCGAGGCAACGAGTGCACAAGGCGAGGCGACCACGAGCAGGATCATGGCACGGTAAAAGGTTTCTTTCCACGTCCAGTCCAACAACAAGTGGGGGACGAACATCATCAGCAGAACGACGATCAGGACGACCTTCACGTACGTTCCTTCAAAGCGCTCAATGAACAGTTGTGATGGCGACTTTTCGCTTTGCGCCGATTGGACAAGTTTGATGATTTTTTGGAAAAGCGTATCGCTGTTCGGCTTGGTGATCTCAATCGTGACAGTCCCAGTGATATTGACTGTCCCGGCGAAGACTTCCCCGTCCTGTTCTTTTGTAATCGGGATCGATTCGCCTGTAATGGCCGCTTCATCAATCGTCGTCTGGCCTTTGACGATCTGGCCGTCGGAAGGAATGCGCTCACCCGGCTTTACTAAGATTTGGTCACCGATGTTCAGCTCGGAGACGTGCACCCTCTTTTCATCACTGTCTACGAGGAGAGTGGCTTCCTCGGGCTGTAGATCCATCAATGACGAGATTTCCTTCTGGCTTTTGTTCATCGTATACGTTTCAAGGGCGCCGCTGACGGCAAAAATGAAGATCAAAATGGCGCCTTCCGTCCAGTAGCCGATGATCGCCGAGCCGATCGCGGCGAAAATCATCAGCATTTCCACATTCAGTTCCTTGTTTTCAATCGTCTCTTCAATGCCTTCCTTTGCTTTCGCAAACCCGCCGATCAAAAAGGCGAGCAGGAAGAAAGCGACAGAAGTTCCGCTTGCCTCATTTTTCTGCAGCAGCCACCCCGTTAGGATGAATACACCGCTCATCAAAGCGGCGATCAACTCGGCATGCGGTTTGATTTTATCCAAAAAAGATTCCTTTTTCACCTTGGGAATTGCTATTCTTTTAGCCTCAGTACTCATAAAGAACCCTCCTTTTAATGAGAAGAATAATCACTTTCATTACCCTTAAAAATGACGAAAGCTGTCATCCTATAGATGACAGCAATTTCTTATAGTGGAGCAGAAGCGGAGTCAAGCCGCTTCAAATCCGTTATAAACTTTTGTCGGCAGTTATGTTAGACATATACTACCATATAATGTATGGGAAGAAAAGAAATATGTTCCGGTGACTTTTTGCATTATAATAAATGCAAGTTAAAAACGAATGCTAGGTGAAGCAAAATGAACAATGAAAACAAAGAGCATACAGTCGATTCAAAGTATATCCAGCAGCATCTGGCCAATGAGCGAACATATCTCGCTTGGATCAGGACGGCCATTGCCACGATCGGCGTAGGGTTTCTGATCACGAATCTGCATTTCTCCTTGAGCGAAGATTTCAGTGAAATGGGCGACATCTTGGCAAATGTGATCGGCGCATTGTCCATCGTCTTCGGGCTGGCGACCATCCTATTTTCGACGGTCAGCTATTTTACGAAATTGAAGAAAATCAATGAGCAGACATTCAGGGCATCAAGAGGGCCGATTTGGATTTTGTCGACCATTTTGATTGTCATAATTTTTATTTTTGCCTTTTATTTGTTTTATATTACGACACCATTTACTGTGCGCTAATGCGAGGGGGATTTGAATCTGTGCGCGGTTCTCGGAACTGCTTATTGCGCGTAAGTTCAGTTTTTTGCGCCTAGCTCTGTTTTTTTGCGTGAAATCTGGTTTCATCCCCATAAACATGAAACAAGGGAACTCCAATTGACGGAGTTCCCTTGTTAGCTATGAAAGGCATGCTCAACTTTTTTCTCCATTTTCCTTCCGTACATCGTGACGAAGGCGAAGATGGTAAGCATCAGGAAGCTGATGATGTTGAAAAAGCTGACGTCCGAAAAGTATTCGATGAAGATGCCGGCAATGAACGGCCCGGACAGGCTGCCGACGCTGAAGGCGATACCGCAGATCAGGTTCCCAGTCGGGAGCAGGTTCTTCGGCATAAGGTCGGACATGTAGCTGATGCCAAGCGAGAAGGTCGATCCGACGACCATTCCGGCAATGAATAGGCAAATGCTCAATAAAAGGACCGAATGTTCTACGGCACTGGCGGCTATGAAGCTAATCCCGCCGATCAGCGAAATGGCAATGATGATGTTTCGCCTACCAAACTTATCGCTCATGATTCCGAGCGGCAGCTGAAACACGATGCTGCCGATGGCAAATGAGGTCAGCAGGATGGACACGCTGCTGACGGACAAGCCGATGCGCAAGGCATAAACGGGGAAGCTTCCGTTCAGGGACGATTCCAAAAATCCATACCCCATGGCAGGCAGGAAGGCGACCCAGCCGAAGCGGACGGCCGTCGAAAAGCGGCTGATCGTATCCTTGAACGAATTGACCGCCATGTCCTGCTCTGGAAAATCATTTTTCAATGTAAATAAAAAGCCCCACGCAATTAAACAAAGGACCGAGGAAATGATGAACGGTAGCGACTGGCTGATGTCGACAAGCGGTGTCATCAGCGGACCAGCCGCAAAGCCAATTCCGAAAAAGAGGCCATAGAGGGATATGTTCCGTCCGCGTCGTTCCTTGGATGAAAAAGATGTGATCCACGTCTGGGTGGCAAAATGGAGGGCGTTGTCGCCGATCCCGATGCAGAGCCTTAAGAAAAACCAAAACCAGAACGTTTTCCAGAGCGGGAACAGGGCCAATGATAAAATGACCACGCCGCCGCCTGCGATGATGATCGGTTTATAGCCGAATTTCCTGAGCGGCCCTTCCATGAAAGGGGATATGATTAAAATCCCGATATATAAAGCTGTCGCGTTGATTCCATTTAACGATGAGGATACGCCGTCATGCTCGAAGATGACCGCAATCAGCGGAAGCAGCATCCCTTGCGAGAAGCCGGAAATCGCCACGATGCTGACTAAAATCCAAAATCGCAGTTGATTTGAATGCCTCATTATCTCTTCTCCTAGTTGAATTTCAATCTCCATTTTGATGGTAACGGTAATTCATTTGAATGGCAAGATAATTAAAAATCGATTAGAATTTTATTCAATGAGAACATGGAGGAGTGAATATATATGAAATATACAATGAAAGAAGGCGGCTTTTTCACGGAGCTGCCATACGGAAGACTGGACATTTCAGGCGACGAGGCATACGGTATCCGTCCGTACCAGCTGATGGTGTCATCCATCGCAGTTTGCAGCGGGGGCGTATTGAGAAAAATCCTTGAAAAGCAGCGCGTTGATGTGAAGGACATCGAAGTTCAGGCTGGGGTGGAACGCAACGAAGAAGAAGCAAACCGCATCGAGAAAGTGGCGCTTCACTTCACGATCACCGGAACAGGACTTTCAGAAAAGAAAATCGAGAAAGCAATGGTGTTGACACGGAAAAATTGCTCGATGGTGCAATCGGTCATCGGCAGCATCGAAGTGACCGAAACATTTGAGTTGAAGGAAGGATAAATAAAATCTAAATCCAATACAACCGATCCGCCATGCCCCTCAGTTACTCGAGGGGCAAGGGCGGAAAGCAACTTAGTCATACCTTTCCAACCGCAAGCTCCTGCGGTTCAGATCCGGCATGATCATAATATAAAATCGTCTTTGGCGACAGCTTTAAGAGGAGGTAGTCGGGATCATCGGGACCCGTGATCCATGGCTGCAGCTGTTTGTGCCAATATTTCCGCTTCATTTCCACTGAACCTACTTTTTCAACAACCGCTTCAATTTCTGCATACGAATCGTTCAAGCCTTTTCCTTCATAGCCAAGCAAGATGTGGACATCTGGATGTTCTGTTAAATCATTCGCTTTATGGGCATGCTGATTGGTAGCTGTGTAAAGTGTCAAATCGTCATGAAAGAACATCATAAACCGCGAAAACGGTTTGCTGTCCTGGATAGTGGCCAATGTTCCGACATGATGATCATCCATCAATGATAAAATTTTTTCCTTCAAAGCATCGTTCATATGGGATGTCTCCTTTTTGGCAAGATATCCATTAATGTGGCTTATTAAAAGAACTTTTAACCATTTTCCTTTAAGAAGAGAGGTAGAAGGCATGGATAAAATCTTTGGTTTATTGGTCTTGGCCGGGGTGCCGCTTTCCATCATCGGATCCTTGCTGCATTGGCCGAGCGTGGTCATGTTCATTGTATACTGTGTCACGATCATCGCGCTGGCATCATATATGGGGAGAGCGACGGAAAGCTTGGCGATAGTGGCAGGACCTCGGATCGGTGGGCTACTCAATGCAACGTTCGGAAATGCAGTCGAACTGATCATCTCTATTTTTGCCCTGCAGGCGGGATTGACGGAAGTCGTCCTGGCATCGCTGACCGGGTCGGTGATCGGGAACCTCCTGCTTGTGGCAGGACTTTCATTTTTCGTAGGCGGACTGAAGTTCAAGCGCCAGAAATTCAATGTCTTTGACGCAAGGCACAACTCGGGGCTGCTCATGTTTGCCGTCATCGTTGCCTTTGTCATCCCTGAAATCTTTGCGATGTCGATGGAACCATCCCGGACGATCAGCTTGAGCGTCGGCATCTCCATCATCTTGATCATCTTATACATGGCAGCACTTTTCTTTAAACTCGTCACCCACCGAGGGGTCTATCAATCACAAAATGACTCTGCCGGGGAAGAGGCTCATGAAGAACCGGAATGGAGCAAGGGAAGGGCGACACTCGTACTGGCGCTGGCAACCGTTGCCGTCGCATATATCTCAGAAAACCTTGTACATACGTTTGAAACGGTCGCACACAGCTTTGGCTGGAGCGAGCTGTTCATCGGGGTCATCATCGTCGCCATCGTCGGAAACGCTGCCGAGCATGCATCCGCCATTTTGATGGCGTACAAAAATAAAATGGATGTCGCCGTCGAAATTGCCATCGGCTCGACCTTGCAGGTGGCGATGTTCGTCGCGCCTGTGCTTGTGTTGATCTCCCTGTTCTATGCCCAATCGATGTCGCTCATTTTCACGATCCCCGAGCTGGTCGCAATGGTGTCATCAGTGCTCTTGACGGTCGTCATCGCCAATGACGGGGAGACGAACTGGTTCGAGGGGGCCACGCTGCTTGCAGCATACGTGATCATGGGATTGGGATTTTATTTGTTGTAGGGAATGTAAGAGCTTAGGATTTTCTAGGCTCTATTTTTTTGTATATGGATTATTAAATTGTGATAGACCGGTGGTTGTGATATTTTTGAAAAATAAGGCTGTAACAAAAGGAGGGCTCAAGAAATTTTGTTGCTGTTAATCAAAATCGGAAAGGGCTGATTTCCGCTGCAGGATGCTCGCTTTCCGAGGGGCGGGCGGTAAGCCTCCTCGCTCCGCTGCGGGGTCTTACCTTGCCCGCTGATCCCTCCGGAGTCTCGCACCTTCCGCTCCAATCAACATACTTTAAGTATTCGCCTATAAAAATATTAAACCAACTAGGAGCTATCAAATGAAAAAAGCAAACCTCTGTTTTATCGGTGCTGGCTTTCATGCATCGACGAACATTTTTCCATCTGCTATCGAAGCAGGCGCGGAAATACAAGCTATATCCACAAGGAATATTGATCGTTCCAAGGCTGCGCTGCAGCGGTTTGGAAGCAATGGGACGCCTTATGATGATTATAAAAAAATGTTGGAACAAGAAGAATGCGACGGGGTTGTCGTCATCGCACAGCCTGTGGATCAACCTTCCATTGTGCTCGATTGTATCAGGGCCGGGAAAAATGTATATGTAGAAAAACCACTTGGGATGAGTGTGGAAGAAGCGGCTCAAATTGCAGATGCGGCTGAAGAAGCAGGAGTGATCGTGATGGTTGGATTCATGAAACGCTTTGCCCCTTGCTATGCGAAGTTAAAAGATTTAATGACAGAGGGTAATCTGGGTGCCGCTCGTTCTTTCCAAGCAAGGTTTGCGGTGGACAGCACACCGTTTTGTAAAAATGAAGATCAATTTATCAAATTTGCCGCGATACATATGGTTGACCTTGTTCGCTATCTTTTTGGAGAAGTCCTTCAAGTAACAGGTCTGAAATATACAGACCAGGAATTCATCTCCCAAAGTATTTCGCTGAAGTTTGAAAATGGCGTCGTCGGGAGCCTCTATTTTACGGGAATGACAGCTTGGTCGCGTGAAAGTGAAAATATGCTCGTCACATTTGATAACGGCTTTGCCTTCGCTGATGAAATCAATACCTTGACCGTGCATCAGTCGCAAACTTTTGAAGACCTGCCATGGAAGTCCTTAAGGGAGGAGAACGCCGTTTTCACTCCATCGGCCACACCGATGTCCGGACCTTACAGAGACCTTTATTTACGAGGGTTTGTCGGGGAAATGGCCCACTTTATCGGCTGTTGTAAAAGTGGGGAAACGCCCACTTCAAATGGACGCGACAATGTGAATACAATGCTGCTATGTGATCGCATACTTTCTGCGCTGCAGTAAGACGCATTGATTTAAAATCCAGATCCATTGGCCAATCCAATCATAAACAACACGATGATGGCAATATATCCGACGGGAAGTAAGATGAGTATGGCCGCCGATGCTTTTCGCCAAAAGCCGCTCGTACTGAACCAGGAAGCTGCCGCAGCAGAAATGTAGCCGATTGCGATGATCCAAAGCCATAGATGACCAATATATTTTCCGGTGAGCGTTTGTAAGATGAAAAAAGTGGCGATCAGTATCAAGATTGAAACAATTCCTAAGTACTTTCTCAATTTAAATCTCTCCCTTCATTAACAGAATTTTACCATAAATATCCAGTTTGTTAGAAGGACTTTTCTAATAAAACGTAAAAACCTCTGCACAATCGTTCTTTAAGTGTGCAGAGGTTTTTAAAATCCGTTAAGTATCATATTCACTTTGGAAGAAGGCGTTTCGCATATCGATAGACATTCCTCCTTTAATTTCAGGTAAATGTTAACTGATAGCCCTCCCTCCTGTTTGTTAAGTTAAGTATACAACAGTGTTAGAAATTTGTAAATATTCAGAATAATATTTATCTGTTAGAAAAAAATGTATTTCCTTAATAGGCATAAAGTGAATGACACGGGAAAAAATAATAAAAAATTTGGTAAGAAGGAAGGGAGTTTACGACAACATGAAATGGCCTCAATCTATTCTAGCCGTCATTTTTGCATTATTTACACTTACCAATCCCGTTCATGCTGAAAAAACAAAAGCACCTGAAAAATCTGTTCAGGCTAAAATACCATCCTCGGTCTTGAATGTGGCGAAGGAAAACACTTATCCAAACCCGACACAGGATATGCCGTATTTGCAGCCGAGCGAATTCACGAAAGACTTGTTGAAGTCATCGAATGTCAAAATCGACAACCCGAATTTGATTAAAATGTTCAATGAATCAGCGATTAACAAAACGCCTTTCTCCATCGGATTGAGAGCGACGATCTTCCTTGGTGAGTGGCCGCTGAGCTACGAGTCGTCGGAAACGGCGCCGAACTGGGAATATCAAAAAATCAACACGAATTACTTTGACAACCGAGGCGGGAAAAAGAATTATCAAATTCACTACGTCCAGGAATCGCAAAAGGTCATTAAAGGCGGCTTGACGGCCAAGATCGCAAAATCTGAAGACGTCAAAAAAATGATGCTCTTAAAAGCGATGGAAAACACAAAGCTTCCATTATCATGGGATACCATCGTCGGAGCAGGCACGAAAAAAGATAACGTCTACAACATCGCACCAAAACGGCTCGGCTACCTATACGGCTATGCTCCAGCCGTCAATGAAAAAGGGAAAGTGACTTACGGCGAAGTCTACCTGGTCCTCAAAGGGCTGAAACGGATGATCATCGTCAAAAACGTTACCTCCCAAGGCATCGGCGCCTGGATCCCCGTTCAGGACCACGTCTCATTCGGCTTCATCTCAACCGATCGACCAAGATAACGATACTAAAGAGTGACAGGCACCATCCATTTTCTGGATGGTGCCTGTCACCCTTTTTTACCCATTGTTGCTTTTTTTAAGGTAATGTTTTTAGTATGAAATAAGCCATAATAGAAGGGATAAGGAGAACAACATGGAAATCAGGAAGCTGAACAAAGGGGAAGAGCCCCCGATGGACCTGCTTTTGTTGGCAGATCCTTCAGAAAAGCTGGTTAAGGAGTATGTAAAGAGGGGAGACTGTTTTGTTGCCATCATTGAGGAGCAAATTGTCGGCGTCTATGTCCTTTTGCCGACAAGGCCGGAGACAGTGGAGTTGGTCAATGTGGCCGTGAATGAGGATCTACATGGCAAAGGGATTGGCAAGCGATTGGTCATGCATGCGATACAAGAATCCAAGGAGAGGGGATTCAAAACGGTTGAAATTGGAACCGGGAATGCCGGCATCGGACAATTAGCGCTTTATCAAAAGTGCGGTTTCAGAATCGTAGGAGTGGACTTTGACTTCTTTACAAGGCACTACCCGGAAGAAATTTACGAGAACGGCATCCATTGCAGGGATATGATCCGACTATCGATGGATTTATGAAAGGGTGACTGAAAGGGTGACAGGCACCATCCATTTTCTGGATGGTGCCTGTCACCCTTTTGAATTTTATATCAATGTTTTTCTCTTGCTGAAGTCGACTTCAGGGTAGTATGCATCCTTCACGAGGACGTTGGGGCCCAGGCATTTGACGGATGGGCAGTGGCAGTTGAGGTCTTTTGCCAGTTTGGAGTCCATCCATTTATTGAATACATCCGGAAGCGAATCGCGTACGACGTTGCCGAGTGCAGGCGTATCGCCGAAGTCCGTGACGATGACATCTCCGTTGAAGATGTTCACATTCAAACGGGACCGGCCGTCAGGATCGTTGCGGACGGTGACGTTCTTTTCGTTATAAAGTCTTGAAAGCAGTTCGCGGTCTTCGGCATTGCTGCTGCAAGGATAGAAAGGAAGCGTTCCGAACAGCATCCACACCTCTGGATTGCGGATATCGAGCAGGTGACGGACTGCTGAACGCATTTCATTAAGCGTCAATGTTTCCATCGTCGAAGCGAAGTCACTCGGATACATCGGGTGAACTTCATGTCGGGCACATTGCATTTCCTCCGTGATTTGCTTGTGGATTGCCTCCATATGTGGAAGTGTGCGCTTATTCAGCATCGTTTCTGCAGACACCATCACATTTTCCTTCGCAAGCGCGCGGCTGTTCTCAATCATTGTGTAGAAAAGCTTTTCACGTTGGGCAGGCGTCGGCTTTCGTTCCATCATCGCAAATCCACCCTCGATGAAATCGTCGATCGTGCCCCAATTGTGGGAAATATGAAGAACGTCCAGAAAAGGTGCGATCTCCAAGTATCTATGTAAATCAAGCGTCAAATTTGAATTGATCTGAGTACGGACACCGCGCTCATGGGCATACTTTAATAAAGGAAGAACATAATTCTTCACCGACTTCTTGGACAGCATCGGCTCACCGCCCGTGATGCTCAAGGAACGCAGATGAGGGATTTCTTCCAATCTTGATAAAAGCAGATCAAGCGGCAGTGCATCCGGGTCCTTCGGCTGCAGCGTATACCCGACTGCACAATGCTCGCATCGCATATTGCACAAAGTCGTCGTGGTAAACTCGACATTCGATAACGTCAGCCGGCCATGCTCCTCCATATCCATATAGGCTTCCCATGGATCATATTCGGTCGTGATTTTTTTTAATTGTGTATCATTAATAGGCATGTTCATGCTCCTTCAAACAAAATTGTACCAACTGCCATTATTCTGCAGTTCCCCATGGCTGTCAACCAGCGAAAGCCGGATATAAACGAAAAATCGTTGCACAAACCACATACTTCCGTTACGATGGAAAAGTACGAAAGGAGAGACGACAGATGGGTAACGCTATTCATGACAACGAATCTCAAGTAACTTACTTAAAGCAACGTTTAAATATGTTTTTAGACGTATTGGATTCCATAGATCCCGAAAATACAGAACTCGAAGACGTCGACCGCTTAATCAACATGCTCGACGAACTCGAAACGAAATGTGAACAATTCAAAAAAACACAAGACTAATCAGTCTTTGCATCGAAGCTCTCTTTAGGAGGGCTTTTTTTGTTTTTGTAATGGATGGAAATCGGCTAATGCGCAAAAAATTGAAGTTAGGCGCAAAAATCTTGAGAATCGCGCAATAATCACAAGTTACGCGCAAAAAACAAAATCAAAGCCAATTTGTCTGGCGGAGATGCACAATCAAGGTGGTTATTTTGATGATTGCTCGCAGGCTCGATGTGGGCATCACGCAAAAAATTGAACTTAGGCGCAAATAATCAAGAAAATAGCGCAAAAAAATGAAGTTAGGCGCAAAAATTCCGAGAATCGCGCAATAATCACAAGTTACGCGCAAAAAACTAAATCAAAGCCAATTTGTCAAGCGGAGATGCACAATCAAGGTAGTTGATTTGATGATTGCGCACAGGCTAGATGTGGTCTTCACGTAAAAAATTGAACTTAGACGCAAATAATCAAGTAAATAGCGCAAAAAAATGAAGTTAGGCGCAAAAATTCTGAGAATCGCGCAATAATCGCAAGTTACGCGCAAAAAACAAAATCAAAGCCAATTTGTCTGGCGGAGATGCACAATCAAGGTGGTTATTTTGATGATTGCTCGCAGGCTCGATGTGGGCATCACGCAAAAAATTGAACTTAGACGCAAATAATCAAGAAAATAGCACAAAAAAATGAAATTAGGCGCAAAAATTCCGAGAATCGCGCAATAATCACAAGTTACGCGCAAAAAACAAAATCAAAGCCAATTTGTCCTGTACACGCCTATGACCAAGCCGTCTCCGCTTTTCCAGTTGTCCAGCTCCCCCGGCTAGAGGCTGTGAGATTTCCCTCAGCGCGCTTACGATAAGTCAACATCGAATCGCTGTCGCTCTTCGTGTTTCCTTTATTTCATTCGAGTCAGTCCAGCTTAGTCGTCGATAATCAGGGTGCCTCCGCTTTTGTGTGTAAACGCTCGCAATCTTTCCTTTTCAACTTTTTGGACTAGGAGTATAATGTAATCGGAATCAAATACAGACAAACAAATGCTACATGTGTTCTGAAAGTAGGGAGAGGGTAAAATGAACCTGGAAAAGCTTAAGGAAAGTATGTATCAATTAATCGTGGAGACGTCGACGAATCTTCCGAAGGATGTCCGCAGGGCCATCAGGGAAGCGAAGCAGCGTGAGAATGAAGGTACGCGTGCGGCGATGAGTTTGGCGACTATTACTAATAATATTCAGATGGCGGACGAAAATGTGTCCCCGATTTGTCAGGATACGGGTCTTCCGACATTCAAGATCAAAACTCCGGTCGGCGTGAATCAGCTCCAAATCAAAGAGGCGATTTACGAGGCGATCACGAAAGCAACAAAGGATGGGAAGCTTCGCCCGAATTCCGTTGACTCGCTGACGGGTGAAAACAGCGGCGACAACTTGGGACTTGGCACGCCTGTCATCAAGTTCGAGCAATGGGAAAAAGACTACATCGAGGCGAAGCTGATCTTAAAAGGAGGCGGCTGCGAGAACAAGAACATTCAATACAGCCTGCCGTGCGAGCTTGATGGGCTCGGCCGCGCGGGACGCGATCTTGACGGCATCCGCAAGTGCATCATGCACTCCGTTTACCAAGCGCAAGGTCAAGGCTGCAGCGCCGGCTTCATCGGCGTCGGCATCGGTGGCGACCGTTCTTCCGGATACGATTTGGCGAAAGAACAGCTATTCCGCTCCGCTGATGATGTCAATCCGAATGAATCCCTTCGCCAATTAGAGGAGTATGTAATGGACCATGCGAACGAGCTTGGCATCGGTACAATGGGCTTCGGCGGCGAAACGACACTTTTAGGCTGCAAAGTCGGCGTCATGAACCGCATCCCGGCCAGCTTCTTCGTTTCCGTAGCGTACAACTGCTGGGCATTCCGTCGTTTGGGCATCAGCATCAACCCGGAAACTGGCGATATCAATGAATGGCAATACCAGGACGGCGAGCTTGTTTCTTTTAAAGAAGAAAACGAAGCAGAAAAGCAAACAGCTGCTGCTTCCGAATCTGAAAGCAGCATCGTGACGCTTGAAGCACCGATCACAGAGGAAAAAATCCGCGAACTTAAAGTCGGTGATGTCGTGCGCATCAACGGTATGATGTACACGGGCCGCGACGCGATTCATAAGCATCTTTCCGATAACGATGCACCGATCGACTTGAATGGTCAGATCATCTATCACTGCGGTCCGGTCATGTTGAAGGATGACGAAGGCCAATGGCACGTGAAAGCAGCCGGCCCGACTACGTCCATTCGCGAGGAGCCTTACCAAGGCGATATCATGAAGCGCTTTGGAATCCGTGCGGTCATCGGAAAAGGCGGCATGGGACCGAAAACATTGGCTGCCCTTGAAGAACATGGCGGCGTCTACTTAAACGCAATCGGCGGAGCTGCTCAATACTATGCAGACTGCATCAAATCCGTGGAAGGCGTCGACCTTATGCAGTTCGGAATCCCTGAAGCGATGTGGCACCTGAAAGTGGAAGGCTTCACAGCAGTTGTCACAATGGATTCCCATGGCAACAGCCTTCATGAAAAAGTCGACAAGTCGTCTTTAGAAAAACTGGCGCAGTTCAAGGACCGCGTGTTTAATTAATTTCACGAAAAAAATAAACTCCCCTTAATTTCAGAGGGGAGTTTTTTGTGGATTATGTTAATATTTGGATAAATGGGTTTTTTGAAGGAGTGTGATTAATATGATCGTCTATGTGATTATCGCCCTCATTTTCCTTTTGATTTATCTAAATCTTGTAAGAACCGGGAGAATGAATCTGTTTGAATTAACTGCGTTAACATTCATAATCTTCGGGGGCATATTAATGATCTGGTCGAAAACTTGGCTCGGAAATGTAGGGGTTGGTATATTCTCACTGGGCTCATTCATGCAATTGGTGGATGTCATAAAAAATAAAAATGAAATTAAGAGGTAATTTCACACCCATCCCGAAATATGAGACCCAAAGTAGCTCCCTATCTTCTCTACTTCCGTCATGACGCGGCGGATGCCGTTGTCCGTTTGGAACCAATTATCTTTGTCCACGCCGGCACGATCGGCTACTGTGGCCATCATGAATTCCGTTTCTTTCGGGAACACGGTTTGATACGTCATGAGCGCTCGGCGGGAGTGCCATGATTTGCAGACCATGATGACTTTTTGCGGATGGATCCCGTTCTTTTTTAATACATCAAAAGAAAATTGGGCATTATGAAACGTATGCTGCGCCTGATTTTCCTTCAAAATCGCTGATTGCGGCACACCGTTTGCGATGCCGACCTTCTGCAGGAAGTCCCATTCGGTCGTCGTCACGCGCGGGTTCGATCCGCCGGATGGCAGGATATATGGCGCCATTCCTTGATGATACAGCGATGCGGCTTTTTCCATGATTTGTGGGAGGCTGCCGCCAGGAACTAGAATCACATCTGCCGGTGCAATTTCTGTTTCGACAAATATCAAGTCGGTGATGCAATCGAATGGATATGACATGGCTGACTCCTCCTTTCTCAAACCTTTGCCACCTATCTAATACCACTCTTTTCTTCAGCATATGCACGTTTCCTCCCTGATTCCAATAATATGCACGCATGATTCCGTCCAATTGCACAAAAAATAACCCCAAAAGCAGTAAAGGAAGGTATTTTATGAAAAAATGGATTGGCTCTTTGGCGCTCATTTTCTTCCTCGCATTCGCCCAATCTGCCTCTGCTGTTTCCAATCAGGCCATTCACTGGGGCTTTATGAAGGGAAAAAACGGGGAGCAGGGGGAAGCAGGAGCCCAGCTCGATCAGCTCATTGCTAAATACGGGGCATTTTATAAGGCAGGAAAAGAAAAGAAAATCATCTACTTAACATTCGACAATGGCTATGAAAACGGCTATACGGCACAGGTGCTTGATGTGTTGAAAAAAGAAAAGGTGCCTGCAGCCTTCTTTGTCACCGGACACTATTTAAAAAGCGCCCCAGACCTCGTCATACGGATGGTCAATGAAGGGCACATCGTCGGCAATCATTCCTGGGGACACCCGGACATGACGCAGATCACCGATGACCGGATCAGACAGGAGCTTCAAAAAGTAAAAGATGAAACAGCACGCATCACGAAGCAAAAGGATATGACATTCATGCGGCCGCCGCGGGGAATCTTCAGCGAGCGCACGATGCAAATCGCCAAAGAGGAAGGCTATACCCATGTATTCTGGTCACTTGCGTTTGTCGATTGGAAAGTCGATCAGCAAAAGGGTTGGAAATACTCCTACGATAATATCATGGCACAAATCCATCCGGGAGCGGTCATCCTGCTTCACACCGTTTCAAAGGATAACGCCGATGCACTCGATAAAGTGATCAAGGACTTGAAAAAGCAGGGCTACAAATTCAAAAGCCTCGATGATTATGTGAAGACCCATCAAGAAAACAAAGCAAACTAAAAGAAGGCTGTCGGGAAAACTAGCGGATTCGGTTTTGAAATGCAAAATTCGAATCAAAAGTGCTTTCCACAAACCAAATGACAGTCAAAATAGCACACGAAAAAGCTCAGAGCAATCAAAAGTCCTGAGCTTTTTTTGATGCCATACATTTGCAGCCAATTTTATAGAAGACGGTTCTCCAAGGATTCTATTGCCAGTTCTAGTGCAGTCAACCGGCGCTCGATTAATGTTTTTTGAGAACTGCCTTCTTTTGCTTTTTCCAGCTGGCTTTTGATAGATGGAAGGAGGCCATGTAGAACTTCTTTAGAAGTCAATACGGTTTCTTCATCATCGGAAAAATCCTCCCCATTCCATGTACCCTTGAGGCTTTCTAAACCAATCTTTACAGCGTCTCGTCTCTTTTGGACAAGGCTTGTGTTCAATCCTTTTTCTGTCATGCTTTTATAAGAAGTTGAAAGTTTATTGAAAGTCGACTCCAAGGATTTAATGGATAAGTCTTGGATATCTTGGTTGACAGTCTTCAAATAGGAAGCACCCTTTCTTTTTTAGTAATACTAAAATGTTTTTCAACCAACCTGAAGTTAGTGGAATAGCCCCGATCGATTTTAACATAAATGCCCAATAAAACAGTCCCGGCAGCCTCAATCTTTGCTTCCATATTTATTCGCATAATTCACTTCAAAATTGCCGTCTTTCGTCTGGACGGCCAACGTTTTGTCGTCCTTGCCTTTTATCGTGAAAATTTTGGAGCCGGCCGGAAAATGGTTTGAAAAAATTTTGTTAGGATTCACGTTAACTTCCTGGTCAGAGTAGACCTCAACGGTATTAATTTGTTTTCCTAAATCTTCATCCGGTATCATGTTGTCGGACACGATGTAATTGTCGCCATGATAGACGATAAATGAGTACGCCCAATCTGCACTGGGGCTGGATTGGCAGCCAGTGAGCAGGAAAAATGTGAGCAAAACCATGAAAGTGATCTGTTTCAAGTGATTTACACTCCTCAAATAGACTATAGAAGAGATGAAATCAACTCGCTTACCGCGGACGAACCACCGAGCCACCTCGCTGTGCTGCGGGGTCTCGGCTGGCTCGTTTTTCCGCAGGAGTCTCGCCGATTCCCTCTCTTCATTAAATTCTCGTTCATGTTCATTAATAAAAAATTGGGAAAGACTTTTTCATCGGGAACATGGAAAGCGAAGTGTATTCAGGCTGCAATATTAATAATCTCTCCTTTACAATTTTTAGACGAACGAATAAGCACCAAGGTTTCAGTTCAATTCGCCTTCTTTCTGTTGAACCCCTTAAATATGCTATAATCGAGAAAAGCTTAAGGGGATGTAGGTGAACGAACATGTGGGAAGAAAGGCTGCAGATCGAGGGACCGTATCATTTTGATTTGATTTTGGAGCGGCTCTCAATGGATCCGTTGAACGCAGTGGATGTGAACAATCGTACGGTCAAGGTGCCGATCTATGAACCGGAGCGGGAAGTCGCGACGATCCAGGCTGTCGGCGAAGTGGAAGCACCGGAATTCATCATTAAAGGTAGGAACGAAAAAACGAAGGAATCGGTGCAGGAGAAGCTCGCGCATATTTTCCAGTGGCACGTGTCGCTGAAAGATGTGGACAAGCATTTTGCCGAAACCGATTTGCACGAGATTTTTGCCCAGCACCGCGGGACGCCGCTCATTCTTGATTTTTCTCCCTATACGTGCCTGATCAAGTGCATCATCCATCAGCAATTGAACTTGAAATTTGCTATGACGCTGACGGAGCGGTTTGTGCACACATTCGGTGAGGAAATCGATGGGGTCTGGTTTTATCCGACGCCGGAAAAAACAGCTTCTTTGGCGATCGAAGAGCTGCGCGAACTCCAATTCAGCCAGCGGAAAGCGGAGTATGCGATCGGCTTGAGCCAGATGATCGTCAATGGCGAGCTCAATCTCGAGGAACTGAGCGTGGAATCGGATGAAATGATTATGAAGACGCTCGTGAAAATCCGCGGCATCGGGCCATGGACGGCGCAGAACTTCCTGCTGTTCGGACTCGGACGGCCGAACCTGTTCCCGATCGGGGACGTCGGCATCCAAAATGCATTGAAAAAATTATACAAGCTCGAGGCAAAGCCCGATCATCCTGCGATGGAGCAGTTCAGCGAGGCGTGGAAGCCTTATTTAAGCTATGCATCCCTATATTTATGGCGAAGCATTGAAACGACGGAGTGATAGAAAGTGACAAAACCAAAGCAAAAGCAGAAGGAACAAAAAGTATTCATCAAGGAAAGACAGACATTTCCTTTAACGATAAAGAGGCTCGGCATCAATGGAGAGGGTGTCGGCTATTTCAAGCGCCAGGTCGTCTTCGTCCCAGGTGCCTTGCCGGATGAAGAGGTGGTAGTCGAAGCGACAAAGATCCATCCGAAGTTCGCGGAAGGCCGGATCAAGAAAATCCGCAAAGCGTCGCCGCATCGAATCAAGCCGCCATGCCCGGTGTACGAGCAATGCGGCGGCTGTCAGCTGCAGCATCTGGCCTATGAGCAGCAGCTTCACCTGAAGCGTGACATCGTTATCCAGGCGCTCGAACGCCATACGAAATTCGATATCGGAAAAATGAACATCCGTCCGACGATCGGCATGGACAACCCTTGGCATTATCGGAACAAAAGCCAATTTCAGGTCGGCTCGCAAAAAGGAAAAGCGATTGCCGGGTTATACAGCATGAACTCCAACCGCCTTATTGACATCGACGAGTGCATCGTCCAGCATCCTGCGACGAACAAAGTGACGGCGGAAATCAAACGGATCATCAACGATTTCAATATCCCGGTCTTTGATCAAAAGAAGAAAAAGCCGCTCATCAAGACGATCGTCACCCGTGTCGGTTTTGAAACCGGCCAAGTGCAGGTCGTGCTCGTGACGACGGAAAAATCGTTCCCACGAAAAGATTTGCTCATCGAAGAAATCAAAAAGCGCCTGCCGGAAGTCGTCTCGATCGCGCAAAACATCAATCCGAAAAAGACAGCGATTATTTTCGGCGATGAAACGATCCTCCTATCCGGAAAGGAAAGCATCGAAGAGCGTCTCGAAGAATTCACCTATGAACTGTCGGCCCGCGCCTTCTTCCAGCTCAACCCGATTCAGACGAGCAAGCTTTATAACGAAGCGAAAAAAGCTGCCGGCCTGACTGGTGTGGAAAAAGTCGTTGATGCCTACTGCGGCGTCGGCACGATCGGACTGTGGCTCGCCGATGGAGCGAAGGAAATCAGAGGGATGGACGTCATCAAGGAAGGAATCGACGACGCCAAGCAAAACGCCAAAAAATTTGGCATCGAGCATGCCGACTATTATGTCGGAAGTGCCGAGACGCTGATGCCGAAATGGAAAAAAGAAGGCTGGCACCCGGACGTCGTCGTCGTAGACCCGCCAAGGACCGGCTGCGACCGCAAGCTCCTTGACACGATCAAGGAAGTCAAACCGAAAACATTCGTCTATGTCTCATGCAACCCATCCACACTCGCCAAGGACATCGACTACTTGAAAAAGCACTACAAAGTCGAATACATCCAGCCCGTGGACATGTTTCCGCAGACGGCGCACGTAGAAGCGGTTACCTTGTTGGAGCTTAAATAACGCTTTTCTGTTTGACGGTACGAAGAACACAAGTGCAGAGAGGTGTGAACACATGGATGCAAATAAAAAATGGCTCGCAATTCCTGAAGATATTAGAAGGAAATTAAGAAAGAACGTTTTCTGTACGAATTGTTCAGATGTTGTAGAAATTGAACAGTTTACGATTGAGGATCATTCAAACGGGATTGTCTTAGAAGGCAAGTGCAAGGTTTGTGGGAATGGTGTTTCTCGGGTTATTGAAGATTAACAGGAATTGAAATAGGTGCCTGATCACTAGTACGGGAGCGGATTAACGTACTGGGGGACAGGCACCTTTTTTAAACTGAGACCAAATAGAAGAATTAATCTCAATTTTAGAGAACTATGTCTTCCTTAACTGGGACAAAGAACCTTTCCCCTATGTCCTAATTACTCCATATGCCAGGTGATACAGTACTCCAATCGATTTCACCAGTTAATATTAGCGGCCATTTTTCGGCGCCTGCTCCCAGTGCGATCAAGGGGCAGACGCCTTTTTGTTTTTTTTTTGAAAAGATTTGTTGACAATTCAAGCTATTCGGTAATACTATATACTAGTAGTCATTATTACTGAATAGCTGAAGTGCAGTTAATCTGTGTTTCAGGGTACTGAATATATGAGTGAAAAATTGGGAGGTGAAAAATTGGAAAACATCACGGAAATGCTGAAAGGGGTGCTTGAGGGTTGTGTGCTTGAAATCATCAGCCGTGGAGAGACTTACGGCTATGAAATCACGCAGCAGCTGCGGGCACTTGGCTTCACGGATGTCATTGAAGGCACCGTTTATACCATCACGATGCGGCTTGAGAAAAATAATCTGGTGAATATGGAGAAAAAGCCATCCACCATGGGGCCGCCGAGGAAATTTTACACCCTTAATGAAGCAGGTCAAGAACAGCTGAAAGCATTTTGGAAAAAGTGGGATTTTGTTTCGAGTAAAATCGATGAACTTAAAACGAAAAAGAATTTAAAAGGAGAGATCGTATGAATATCTTTGAAAAAATTATCGGAAGTCTGGATGACAAGCGAGAATGGAGAGCAATGGAGGCGCGTGCGAAGGCACTGCCAACTGAGTACCACAATGCTTATAACGCGATTAAAAAATATATGTGGACGGCTGGCGGCACGACGGATTGGAAAGAAACAAGCCGAATCTTTGGCGGCATTCTTGATCTCTTGGAAGAAGCGGCAGCCGAAGGCAGGAAAGTCACTGACCTCACGGGGGATGACGTGGCCGCATTTTGCGACGAGCTTGTGAAGGACTCGACAACCTGGAAGGATAAATACCGCAAGAAGCTAAATGATACGATTGACCGCGGGTGAAGGTGAAATCTTATTTCAAGGAACCGGCAGAATCTAAATATAAAGTCTGCAAATATGAAATTCAAGGTATCTACTGAATAGGAAACGTGACACATTCACTATTCAGTTTTATTTTTAAATCAGTAGTCGGTAATACAGAATATCGGTCAGACATAGTAGGGGAGAATATGTAACTTTAAGGAGGAAAACGAATGAGTAAAACAGAGATTTCTGTTAATGGGTTGAAAAAAGCTTTTAAAAATAAGGAAGTATTGAATGGGGTGGATTTTGAGGTGAAGAGGGGAGAAATTTTCGCCCTGCTTGGGTACAATGGAGCGGGAAAGACGACGACGGTCAATATCCTCTCGTCCCTGATGAAGCCTGATAGCGGTGAAGTGGAGATTTGCGGATATGACATCAAGCAGCAGCCGGACGGTGTTCGCAGCAGCATCAGCCTGACAGGGCAATTCGCTGCTTTGGATGGAATGCTCACCGGGAGGGAAAATTTGATGATGATTGCCAAGCTGCGGGGAGTGGCCAATCCTGCTGAAGTCGTCGACAGTCTGCTTGAAAGGTTTGGCCTCACCGATGCGGCCAGCCGCCGGGCGGATCAATATTCCGGGGGGATGAAGCGCCGCCTTGATATCGCCATGAGCCTGCTTGGGACGCCGGCAGTCATTTTTCTAGACGAACCGACGACAGGACTTGATCCGGAGGCGCGAATCGAAGTATGGAAAATCGTGAAGGAACTTGCAGATGGAGGAACGACCATTCTGCTTACGACCCAGTACCTGGAGGAAGCCGAACAATTGGCGGACCGCATCGCCATTTTGCATGGCGGAAAAATCATCAGTACCGGCACCCTTTCCGAACTTAAAAAGATGTTCCCGCCGGCGAAAGTGGAGTATATCGAGAAGCAGCCGACATTAGAAGAAATTTTTCTTTCAATTATCGGTAAAAAGGAGGAAATGTAAATGAAAAATCAAACGGGTGTTTTACTGGCACGTTTAATGCGCAATATCATGCGCAGTCCTGATACGATCATTACAGTTGCCATCACACCGATTATGATGATGCTGCTATTTGTTTATGTGTTTGGCGGAGCCATAAAGGCGGGAACGGGCAGCTACGTCAATTATTTATTGCCGGGAATTTTGCTTATGGCTATCGCATCCGGCGTCGCATACACTTCTTTGCGCCTTTTCAATGATGTAAAAGGTGGACTCATGGCGCGTTTTATTACGATGCCGATTAAACGCTCATCGATATTATGGGCTCACGTGCTTACCTCGCTTGTTTCCAATGCTCTAACCGTCTTAGTCGTTTTCCTTGTTGCCCTTTTAATGGGTTTCCGTTCAAACGCAGACCTTCTTTCCTGGCTGGCAGTAGCCGGGATACTCGGACTTTTTACACTAGCGTTGACATGGCTGGCGGTCATTCCCGGATTGACCGCGAATTCTATGGAAGGGGCCACGACCTATTCGTACCCATTGATCTTCCTTCCATTCATCAGCTCGGCGTTTGTCCCAACTGAGACCATGCCTCGCATTGTCCGTGCGTTCGCTGAGAACCAGCCCGTGACCTCCATCGTGAATGCGATTCGGGCGCTTTTGTATAACGGGGCGGTCGGAAGCGATATCTGGATTGCTCTTGCGTGGTGTGTCGGCATCATGATCCTTTCCTACATTATTGCAAGCAAACAATTTAAACGCCAGTTAGGATAAATGGAGTGTGATCCGTCAAAGGTAGGTGCGGGATCTGGAAGCAGTAGTGCATTCGCCGCGGGGAAAGGCGCAGACCGGTTCTCACGTTTGCTTGTTCTGATTTAAACAAAGTGAAACAGTAGAACCGTCCCCGTGTTTCACGCGTTTCACAAAAAACATGGATGTAAAGATATCTTTACATCCATGTTTTTTTATTTTATTCTATATGTAAAGATATCTTTACACGCCCTGATAAAGGAGATTTTTCCATTTGAATGTAACGAACCGAATTAAAGAGATCCGTTTGGAAAAGGGAATCAGTCAGGTGAAGATGGCTGAGGATCTGCAAATTACGAGACAGACCATTAATGCCATTGAAAACCATAAATACAATCCCAGCTTAGAATTAGCATTAAAGTTGATTAAATATTTTGGCGTCGGCATTGACGACCTATTCAAGCTTGAGGAGGACTAAGATGAAAAAGTGGGGGACTATCATGATTGCAGTGACGATTATTGGAGGGATGGGCATAGGGTTCTTTTTAGTAAATCTGTTTCTCCCTGACTTGCCAGTTGGAACGATTTATGCGGGAATTGGAGGATCCATTGCAGGGATCGGGATTGTGATGGGAATCGGGAAGATGCGTCAAAGGCGGAAGAAAAACAACGTTCCTGAAGTGGATGAAAGAACGTGGATGAATATCAAAAATTTTTATGCCATTTCCCTGTATTTTGTTCTGATTGGAAGCATGCTTCTTGTCTGCATCCTCTTTACCATTGGAATGAAGACGATAGAAGTAGGGGCTTTGGCCATCTATTTATTGTTGATATTTATGCTGCTGGCAGTTGGGACGACTGTTGTGAGAAGGCGATGATTTGGGATGGGCAGGCTGGTTCACCTTTTCCCCAGTGCAGGAGTGAGTTAATGTGCTGAGGGCAGGCTCTTTTTTAGTAGGAGGGAAGGACAGGTTGATCGTTTTTTTATGGGTCATACAAGTTGGGACCTGTCCCCAATCTCCCATGTCATGGTTTAATTTTTAAACTTATCCGGAAATTGCTTCACGACACCGGCAGAGATGACATCTGCCATCTGGATGATATGTGTGACGCCGTCGTCGATTGAAACAATTCTTGCATTCCAATTTTTTGCTAAGCTTGAGGATAAATCATCAGTCACTAACTGCAAATGCTTATACAGCATTTTTTTTAGGTCCTCATTTTTTAAATAAGGGTTGGCGCCGCTAAGGAAAGCCGCTATTTCATCTGCATTTCTATACCAATCTTTGTTTAGCTGATTCATCAAGGACTTATTGCCACTTTTTGCAGCCTCTACAATCTTACCTGCAATGACAATATGCTCGGTAAGCAACTCAGCAAGTTTGTTCCCGACTTTTTCTCCATATACCGGCTTCACTGCATTTCCAATATCCTTTTGATTTTTCAAAAGCCTGGCCAGTACCTGTTGCTGATCCTTCGATCCGGCTGTTGTTGCACTTGTTATATAATTACTTGTCCACAGCACATGATCGATCCAGAGTTTCCTGAAATCATTTTGAAACGCTGCTGCGGATTGGCTGATGCACTGGGTCTGCGGTTTAGCGTATGCATGGGTTGTCCCAACCGCCATGTTGAGAGGGACGAGCAAAAGTAAACCGATCAACCATAATTTTTTCATGAGAATTCTCCTTTCAAAGTAAAAAACAAATTCCTTCATTATTATTGATGAATGGGATTTTATTATTCCAGGAATGGTTGACGTTGAAAATTTACGATGTCGCCGGGTCTATTCTTTATTCTTTTATCTCAGCTAAAGCTTGGTGTTGATAATAGCCCGTTTCCGGCTGTTGATTTCCGGACTTGCCTTCCTTGGGAGCTCCTTGAAGTAGAACAGGAATTGCCGCGAATGCTTTCTGATGGCGAAAATCATGTTAAAATATGCGGTACACATACAACGAGATTAGAAGGGAATATCGTCAAACGTCCCTCCATCCCTTGGACCAGCGATTTTAACAGAGAAGGGAAGAATTTTTTGATTATGACAAAGAAGAAAAAGGGAATTTTGATTGGCGTTCTAGGTGCTTTGTTGGTGATGGCTGTCGTTTTCACCGTTGGCAAATCTATACATAGTAAGGAAAAATCTTTACAGGCATCCCCATCTCCAGCACAGGAAACGCAAGATAAAGTGGATCATCCATCTGAAAACAAAAAAACTAATCCTGAGAGTAATAAAACTTCGGATTCTTCGGTGAAGAAGAGTGAAGCGGTAAAATCAAAGAGTCAAGAAACGAAGGAAAAAGAGTCAAAAACACAGCAGAGTAAAGAACATACATCCACCGCCGTTACAAAGCCAGCAACCAAATATGTGGCAGCGAGCTCATTGAATGTTCGAACGGGAGGCGGGACGGATCATGCTGTCATGATGACCGTGAAAGAAGGACAGGAAGTTTCCGTTTATGAGTCGGACGGTTCCTGGAGCAGAGTGAAGGTGAATGATCAATCGGGGTGGGTGGCTACGAAATACTTATCCGATAAAAAACCGGTCGTTCAAACTGTTAATCCGCCTTCGACCAAAAAGACAAACAGTTCGACAGCAGCAAGTACACCAAAAAAGCCTACAGCGAATACAAACGTGGCTGATGGATTAACGACCATTGCTGGAAACAGGCAGCTCATCCTCGTGACGACAAATGGATCAAATACGAGCCGGGCGACGATCCGCACATTCGAAAAAGGTAGTGAAGGAAAGTGGAACCCAGTGCTGAATACCACTGGCTATGTCGGAAAATATGGCATGACTTCCAATATGAGTGAGGGCGGCAAAAAGTCGCCGATCGGAAAATTTACCATCGGGACAGCATTTGGCCGAAGAGGAAATCCAGGGACGAAATTGCCGTTCCGTTCAATTACCAGTGACGATGCTTGGGTGGATGATCCCAAGTCCTCCCTTTATAACACCTGGCAGTCAAAGAGCAAAACGAAGGGTCAATGGAATAGCGCTGAAAATATGAATATTCCCGCCTATACGTATGGATTTGTCATCAACTACAACACACAGCGGATTCCATACAAGGGCAGTGCGATCTTCTTTCACATCGGCAGCAGCTATACGCTGGGGTGTACGGCAACTTCTGAAACGAATGTAATAACAATTTTGAAGTGGCTCGACCCTGCAAAAAATCCAGTGATCATTCAAACACCAGTTCAATCATTAAATAAATACTAAAAGCAAAAACTGCAGGAAGACCTCTTCCTGCAGTTTTTTGGTAGTGCTATTCTCGCATCCGAGGCTCCTCGCTAGTTCATCAGATATTTTAGCCTACAATAAGGAAGAAATTTTTGACACAAAATATACACAACGGGGTATATTGATTTTTAATCAAAGAGTCATATAATAAAAGTGTAAGGATTACCTTTTTTATCCTTTGTGAAGTGGTGAACAAACATTGGCCAGGGAAGAGGCGAGGGAAAATGAAGAAGAAAATTGTGATTGTGGGCGGGGTTGCCGGGGGAGCCACTGCTGCAGCAAGGCTGCGCCGGTTAAGTGAGGAAGATGAGATTGTCTTGATTGAAAAAGGAGAGTATATTTCGTTCGCCAATTGCGGGCTTCCGTATTATATCGGTGACGTCATTACGAATAGAGAGGCGCTGTTGGTTCAAACCGTGGAGGGGATGTCCAAGAAGTTCAAACTTGATATCCGGAACATGAGTGAGGTGGTTGAAATCCATCGTGATCGCAAAACCGTTTCGATCAGGAAAGTGGGAACGGATGAAGTTTATCAAGAAAGCTACGATAAGCTGATCCTATCACCGGGTGCGCGTCCAATCGTTCCGCCGCTTGATGGTTTGGCTGAAGCGGAGAATGTATTTACGCTGCGGAATGTCCCGGATACGGATAAAATCAAGGCTTGGGTCGATGAAAAGAAACCCAAAGAAGCGGTGATCATCGGCGGCGGTTTCATCGGGCTGGAAATGGCAGAGAACCTGCATCATCGCGGTGTGCATGTGACGGTGGTTGAACTGGGGAATCAGGTGATGGCGCCGATCGATTATGAAATGGCAGCGATTGTCCACCGTGAACTGCGGCAGGCTGGCGTTAAGTTATTTTTGAATGATGGTGTGAAGGCAATCAATGAGAAAGGCAGTTCCATTGTTCTTCAAAGCGGCAAGGAATTAACGAGTGATTTGACCATACTTTCCATAGGGGTCAGACCTGAAAATGAACTGGCCGTTAAAGCGGGATTGGCCGTTGGAGACCGCGGAGGCATCATGGTCAATCCGCATCTTCAAACCGATGATCCCGATATTTATGCGATTGGGGATGCCATAGAAGTGAGGGATTATATTCAAGGTACACCAGCGATGGTTCCCCTGGCATGGCCGGCCAATCGCCAAGGTCGGCTTACGGCGGACCATATCAATGGAAAAAAAGCGGAGTACAAAGGCAGTCTTGGGACATCCGTCGCAAAGGTTTTTGATTTGACTGTCGCTGCAACGGGCAACAATGAAAAGATGCTGAAGCGGATCGGCGCCACGTATGAAGCAGTGCACATTCATCCTCAGTCCAACGCGTCCTACTATCCAGGAGGAAGCCAGATTTCGTTGAAACTCTTATTCCAGCCAGAAACCGGTGAAATCTTCGGTGCACAAGCTGTCGGATATAAAGGCGTCGAGAAACGGATCGATGTCATCGCAACGGCCATCAAAGGGAAGTTGAAAGTATGGGACCTTGCCGATCTTGAACTGGCATATGCACCGCCATATTCTTCTGCAAAGGATCCTGTCAACATGGCCGGATACGTGGCTGGAAACGTCGTGGATGGTGATTTAAACCTGGTGCATCATGATGAAATCGATGACATCATCAAAAAAGGCGGGTATCTGCTGGACGTGAGGGAACCGGAAGAAAGAGAGTGTGGCTTCATCACAGGATCAGTCAATATCCCATTAGGCGAGCTGAGGGACCGGCTGCAAGAGCTTCCGGATCAGCACATTTATGTCAGTTGCCAAGTCGGCATGAGAGGATACCTCGCCGTGAAAATCCTAATGAATCATGGGTTCAAAGCCAGCAATTTGAGCGGCGGTTATAAGACATACGTGTTAGGGAAGTAAGATGAAGAGAGGGGGAGAGGCCCTTCTCTTTTTCTATATAGTGAAGGACGCTCCATTTTCTCCACCAAAAAAGAACACCCACCCATTAGCTAGGGGATTCTGCATTGGTCGTTTCATCATTGTTCGCTCGCAGGCGCTTAATATCTTCTTTAGGCGGTAAGCCGAACATACGTGAATATTCTCGGCTGAATTGAGATGGGCTTTCATATCCTACCCGGAATGCAACGTCTGCTGCATCTTCAGCCTCGGATAATAACAGGCTCCGGGCTTCTTGAAGTCTCAGTTGTTTTTGGAATTGAATGGGGCTCATCGCGGTTACCTCTTTAAAGTGCCGATGAAGTGAAGAAACACTCATATTTGCTATTTCTGCAAGTTCCTCGATTTTAAAAGACTTTTCATAGTTTTTCATAATATGTTCGATCACGTCACTGATTTGATGAGTGGAACTGCCTTCAATTGCTATTTGTTTTAACATTCCGCCATGTTCCCCTTGCAGAACCCTATAGATAATTTCTTTCACAATTAGCGGGGCAAGTACCTTGATGTCTTTCGGAGTATCTATTAAACGAGATAATCTGGTTACCGCGTCCAGCAAGGACGGCTCTATTTTACTGACATACATACCTCTTTTGGCATTTACCTTTTTGTCGACTTCCAATTGGAATTCACGTAAAACCTCCAGGATTTCACTTGGTGTAAATTCTAGTTTGAGAGCCAGATAAGGAACTTCGGAAGAGGCTTCAGTGACTTGTCCTGAAATTGGCAGGTTAACAGATGAAACAAGGTAATCTGCAGGCCCGTACTGAAAACGCTCCTGTGATAACAATACCTCCTTCATTCCTTGAACCACAATGCATAACGAAGGCTTATAAATTCCGTAATTTGGTCCAGTATCATTAGAATAACGGGAGAAAAATAATGACGGAATAGCAGTCTTATGAGATCCGTCCCGTTCTGTGTGATTTTCTACGATATTGGCGAGCTCAACTCTTTGTTTAGATAATTGTTCAAACATAAAATCCTCCTTTGATTTCTTCCCCCATGATGGTTTCATTATAATGTAAATTCATTTTTTAAGTAAATGGACATGAGAGGATTGTGCAATCATCTGGCAGGATTATGATACCAGTCCAGATTTCATTTATTGCATAATGATGAAGACGGAAGTAACGATTTTATTTATGTTCGCGAAACTTTTAAATCATGCGGGTAAGTTGCAAAATCATCAATAATAAAATATAGGAGGAATTTGTTATGCAAAAAGTTATTTTAAACAATGGTGTCGAAATGCCAATACTCGGTTTTGGTGTCTATCAAATCCAAGATGAGAAAGAATGTGAACAAGCTGTTTATGAAGCTATTAAGGCAGGCTATCGTCTGATTGACACCGCTGCCTCTTATCTAAATGAAGAAGCGGTCGGCAAAGCTATTAAGCGGATCGGTGTTCCGAGAGAGGAATTGTTTATTACGACGAAATTATGGGTTCAGGATACAGGCTATGAACCCACAAAGAAAGCATTCGAAAAATCGCTCGAAAGACTGCAGCTGGATTATTTAGATTTGTACTTAATCCATCAGCCATTTGGTGATGTGTACGGTTCTTGGCATGCGATGGAGGAATTGTATCGCGAGGGCAAGGTTAGAGCCATTGGAGTCAGCAACTTCTACCCGGATCGTCTGACAGATTTGATTATTCATAATGACGTTGTTCCTGCTGTAAACCAGGTTGAAACACATCCTTTCAACCAACAAATAGAAAGTGCTAAATTGATGAAAGAGAACAATGTTCAAATTGAGTCATGGGGACCGTTTGCTGAAGGAAAAAATAACATGTTCCAAAACGAAATCCTAGCATCAATAGCCGAAGAGCATAATAAATCCGTTGCCCAGGTGGTTTTACGCTGGTTAACACAAAGAGGCGTCGTTGCGATTCCAAAGTCTGTTCATAAGGAAAGAATCATCGAAAACTTCAATATCTTTGACTTTGAATTAAGAGAAGAAGAGATGGAAAGAATTGCTGCATTAGATACGAAACAAAGCTTGTTCTTTTCGCATCAAGACCCTGAAATGGTGAAATGGATCGGGACCCGAAAACTTAATATTTAATGTTCTTTCTCAGAAAAACTCGCTGCCGTTCCGGTAGTGAGTTTTTTGCATTTCTTAGAATTTTTTCTACTATTTTCACCTTCCAGCCATTTTAGAGGAATGGGCAATGATATGGCAGGAATGTGATACCGGCCACCTGATCGCCTGGAGGATAATGATAAAGACAAAATGATGCACAATACTGATTTTTTATTTAAGGAGTTATTACAACGATATGAAAAACACTTGGAACATTTATATGCTGACGCTCATCAGCTTTTTTGTCGGAACTTCACAGTTTGGTATAGTCGGAATGCTGGATAAAATAGCTGATTCAGTGGACGTATCGATACCAACAGCTGGACAGCTGGTTACTGCATTCGCTCTCGCAAACGCAATCGGAACACCTATTATGATGATTGCTATTGCAAAAATGAATCAACGCAAGCAATTGTTGCTTGCTCTTATCATTATCATAATTGGCATCATTTCGACCATTACTCTTCCAGGCTTCGGCTTGCTGATGGCAGCGCGGGTCGTAATGGGGGTCGGAACTGGGATGTTTATCGTTACAGCCTATAATATTGCATCAAAGCTGGCTGCCCCTGGTAAGCGAGGCGGGGCGATGTCCAATATCTCGATGGGTTTTAGCTCATCTCTAGTATTTGGAGTTCCCCTCGGACGGGTTATAGCTGCGTCTTACGATTGGAAGACAATTTTCTGGATTATTGGCATTTTCTGTTCACTAGCTCTTTTCGCTGTTGCGCGAACGATCCCGAACATGGAAGGCGAGGGAGGCATTCCTTTAGGAAAGAGACTTACCTTATTGAAGAATCCGCTGCTCGCGGTCACTCTATCTGTCACTTTGCTTGTTTTCATCGGCTTTTCGATTATCGATACGTATATCACCCCTTATCTGTCTGCTGTTATTCCACCAAAAATTGAAATAAGTTTCATCCTCTTCGCAATGGGCATTGCAAGTGTGATTGGCTCCAAAACAGGCGGACTTTTCGCTGATCGAATTGGCGCATTCCGCACACTAATGGGTTCAATGTTCATACAAGTTCTTGCGATGGCGTTGCTGTCCTTTGGTTCTGGATCTACAATTGTCACCATCATCTTGTTAATGCTATGGGAAATAGCCTGTTGGACGTTTGGGGCAGTTCAGAACTTTAATCTAGTTTCGATAGCCCCGGAATCATCTGGAATTGTGCTCAGTCTGAACAGCTCGTTCGTGCAGCTTGGCTTTGCTTTAGGAGCCGGTATCGGAGGAATGGCTGTAGGAGGTTTCTCCATAATGGCAATCACTTATATTAGTGCAGCATTTGTCTTATGTGCTGCTGCCATCTTCATCGTTCGTTATCATCTGTCAAATAATTAGGTGCAGATTGATATTTCGATTCGCATGCTGTTATTCCCACGGTTGAAGCGATTCATTTTTTTAAATCTATAAGAAGAAGTTCAGGGCGACCAGTTGTAATGAGAGATTTGAAACTTTTTCCATTCCCCTCCCGTAGAATATGTTATACGGGAGGGATGTTTGTGTTTTCACAGATTAATGAGCGTCTTGTTCAGGTGAAACAGGACGTGCGGAAGAAAGAGAAAATTGAAGCCAAGCTAGCAGATTATCAAAAAGAGTCAGAAATGATAGAGGAAACGATTGCTGGGCTGCGCAGACAGTTTGAGTCCGAAAAGAAGGATGTCGATAAACTGGAACGCGTCAGTCTCGCCAATTTGTTTGCCACCTTGTCGGGAAAAAAGGAAGAGAAACTATCCAAGGAACAGCAGGAAATGATTGTGGCGCAGCATAAGCTGGAAGAAGCCGAGAAATCGAAAAAGGAAATAGAGGATGCCATCCAGGAACTAATTTTGAAGCGATCAGAATTGATACATGTAGAAGAGGAGTATAAAAGACTTCTCCGCGAGAAAGAAAATATGATTAAATACAGCGACTCTCCTTCCGCGGAAATCATGCTGGATCTGAGTGAGCAGGAAGGATTGCTTAAAGCCGGCCTAACGGAGCTATATGAAGCCATTGAAGCTGGAATAGAAGTGGATCGTGCGCTTGACCGGGCCATCGAATCCCTTCGGAAGGCAGAAAATTGGGGTACATGGGATATGCTCGGTGGCGGAATGGTTTCGAGCATGATTAAGCATGACCATATCGATGAAGCGGAAGATTACCTTCATAAAGCGCAAAAGAGATTGCGCCATTTTCAAAAGGAATTGTTGGATGTGGAGGAAACCATCCATCTGGAAGTCGGCATCTCTGGAATGCTGAAGTTTGCGGATTTCTTTTTTGACGACTTCATCGCTGACTTTATGGTCCAAGGAAAAATCAAGAAGTCGCTGGACCAAGCCATCCAACAATCCGATGATGTTTACGACATTTTGTCAAAGCTACAAGAGGAATATGAAGAAAAGGGACGGGAGCTGGAAATGCTCCAAAAGCAGAAACGTGAAATGATCGAGCGTTTGTAACGTTGATTCTTTTTCGAATAAGAGGAAACCCGGAAAAGTCCTGGATTGTTCACAAGTGGATAAAGCGATGCAAGAGATTTTAGGGGATATCCCCAACTCTGCATGTCTTTATCCACTTTTTTTATCTAAATTGTGGGAAGTGATGTTTCAATCATATTTTTTCTTTTTTTATAATAAACCATTTACATTATACGGTAAAATGATTATGGAAGATTTTTTCATTTTTTAAAATGATGGAAGGGGTGACGATTTTTGAAAAGAGTGGTTAAACAAAATCGTATGTTTATGAGAGGGCTTGCTTATTAGCGTAGTTTAGTCCTCTCATAAATAGTGGGAGGAAACAAGCAAAATGATGAAGTTAAATACCATGGATAAAGGGTTGGCTTCGGATGTCGTTGCCAAAAGTCTTATTCAAAATTGGGAACATGACGAAGGTACATTAAAGTTCTGGCGCGCCAGTTCGAACTTCGTCTATGTTTTCGAGAACAACCAAGAGCAGTATTTTCTGCGATTCAGCTTAGATCAAGAGAATTCAATCGGACAAATTCAAGCTGAACTTGAATTCATGGAATACTTGGAATCGAATCGTTATCCTTGTGTTTCTCCTATCCTTTCGAAAAATGGTAAGTATATAGAAACAGTGCAAAATTCAGAAGGAAAGTATTTCTCCGTTGTGTTTAGTTCAGCCAAAGGCATTGCATTGGATGAGGATATTAACGAGCTGCAATGCGAGGACTGGGGAAGGTCGCTTGCTGCTTTGCATCAATTATCGAGGGAGTACGAGCCTTCTGATAAGAAAAGATCGATTTGGCAGGATATTTTACGTAAAATTGATGCGATGTTACAGAGATACCCTGAAGAACAAGAAGCAATTGAGGAACTTGGCAAACTTACTGAACGGCTGACATCGTTTCCGATATCAGATAGTAATTTTGGTTTAATCCATTATGATTTCCAATTGGACAACATATTTTATCAAGAGAATAATCGATCGTTTTGTGTGATTGATTTTGATGATGCGGTTTATAGTTGGTATGCTCAAGATATTGTCACTGCTCTCGATGATTTTCTTGGCGATGATAGTAACTTGGAAGATCCTAAAGTGAAATCATTTTTAAAAGGTTACAGTTCTGTAATTCCGCTGGAAGAGGAGGACATTAGCCAGTTTCCATATTTTCGTAGGTTCATGAAATTATATACCTTCTCGAGATTGCTATGGTCGCTGGAAGGCTGCGAAGTGGAAGAATCACCTGATTGGCTGGATGGACTAAAGTCAAAGTTTAATCGTGTATTAGATGATTTGAGACAGGGGTTTCGAGAGCAGCATTGAGTAAATCGGATAACAGCACTTGTTATGAATGGATAACAAGTGCTGTTTATTTGTGGATTGTACACATGTGGATAAAGGCTTAGGGATTACCCCTAAGCCTTTATCCGCTTTTTGTTTTAAGGGAGAGGGGGCGGAGGGCGAAGTTTGTCGAGAAAAGTAGAATAATCGATATATCGGGATTTTCGTAGATATATTGGTGAATTTCGTAGATATATTGAGATTTTCGAAGATAAATGTGGCAGTTTCGTAGATATCCTGGAACGCTTGCTGCGCGTGGACATGAGGAGGACCGGCAATTCCGCCGCACAGGCCCATTTTGTAGCCATGTTAGGTGAAAAGCCACCGAAATCCTGCTATTTCTCATTCATTTCACACCAAATCGATCCGTTGAGTAGAAGCAGTATGCTTTAATTGATGCTATTTTTGCTTGAAGGCAGGTGATTCTCTCATGTTTATGATTTATTCCATCATATATCGAGTTTTTTCCATCACATATGGTAATTTCTCCATCACATATCGGGGTTTTTCCATCAGTAATGGAGATTTCACCAACAGGTATAGCATTTCACCATCAGGTATCGCACTTTCTCCATCATGATTTGCGTTTTTTCCATCACATAACGTGATTTCTCCATCACAATCCGCATTTATTCCATCACATATCGGGGTTTTTTCATCAGTAATGGAGATTTCACCAACAGGTATCGCACTTTCTCCATCATGATTTGCGTTTTTTCCATCACATAACGTGATTTCTCCATCACAATCCGTATTTATTCCATCACATATCGAGGTTTTTCCATCAGTAATGGAGATTTCTCCCTCAGGTATCGCAAATCTCCACCACATATCGCGGTTTCTCCATCATACCTGATAACCATTCCATCATGGAAATGAGCGTAAAAAAAACCGCAGACATTCATCATCTGCGGCCCTCCAAAATCATTGACTAATCGTAGTGGTCCCTTGGTTTGTTTGCAGCCTTTGTTTCTTGGCTTTTTTGAAATGGAATAGTTCATAGAACGTTGGGATGACAATCAGTGTCAATAGGGTGGATACGATGAGGCCGAAAATGACGACGACGGCCAGCCCTTTTGATACAAGGTTCAAACTCATTGCCGATTCATGCTCGATTAGAAGCGGCAGCATGGCGAATACGGTGGCGAGTGCTGTCATGAGAATCGGACGGAGACGGACGGCGCCGGCTTCCATGATGGCTTCGCGGATGTTCATGGTGGCTTCGTTGTGGCGGATCCGGTCGACGAGCACGATTGCGTTTGTGACCACGATTCCGACAAGCATCAGCATTCCGATTCCGGAAGAGATGTTAATGCTGGACTGCGTGACCACCAATCCCAACAATGAGCCGATCGCAGCAAGCGGCAGCGTAACCAAGATGGCAATGCTGGCGCGGAACGACTTTAATGTCACGAGCAGGATCATGAACACGATGCCGATCGAGAACATGGCCAGTTTGCCCAGTTCGGTCAAATCATCGGATGACTGCATCGCAGAACCGGTGATCTCGGCTTTTGTGTCTTTTCCAAATGTATCATTTTTGTCCCAAGTAGCGATCTCCTTTTGAATCTTGCCGGCTACATCGACCATTTTGTCAGGATCGACTGTAGCGGTTACTTGCAGATAGTGATGGCCGTCTTTGGAATAGATGGTGCCTTGCTGTTCTTTCTCTTCGACTTTGGCGATGGTCGATAATTGAACAGGTCCATCCGCTGTCATCAGCTGCAGATTTTTCAAATCGTCGGCTGATTGGATTTCTTTCAGTGCCCCCAATTTGACTGCAGTGGTCCGTCCGTCCACTTTGATGCTTCCGATCACGGCAGGTTGAATCATGGCGTAGATGGATTTGGAGATTTCCTGGGCGTTGGAAAGCTTTGAGTCAACCGTGATGGCAATGGTCGGTTTTGTATTTTGATCATTGCTTTCGGCGTTTAGAACGCCATCGATCGTGCTGATTTTTTTCCTGACGATATCAGCGGCTTTTTGGATGTCATCTTCATTCTTGCCGACGACATCAACGGAAACAGTCGTTTTATTCGGTCCGAGCATCCCAGCAGTGTCTGCCGTCAATTCCGCATTAGGGAACTGATCTTTTGTTTTTCGGATGGCTTTCACCAATTTAGCGGAATCCGTCCCTTCTTTCGGGAAGATCATGATTTGAGCGAGGCTCGCATCTTGGGTGTTGCCGTATTTGGCAGCATCCTCATTGATTCCCGCCAATGCGATTTGGGTTTTGATCCCTTTTTGTTCAGAAAGGATGCTTTCCATTTTGGAAATTCCGTCTTTTATCTCGTTGAATGGTGTTCCGTTTTGATAGTGGAGCCCGATGGCGATATAGGCGGAATCTTTCTGGTCGACGGACCCTTTCGGCATGCTGACGAATAAGCCGATCGATCCGACGACAACGACAACGACCAGCAAGATCGGAAGCCATTTATGGTTAAGCGACCATTTTAGGACAGATGGATAGAATTTATGCTGCTTGTGCTCTTTCACCTTTACTTTCTTCATCATTCGGCCGCTTAGCGCCGGCACCACTGTCAGTGAAACGAGAAGGGAAGACAGCAGTGAACATGTGATGGTGATGGCGAATGGAGCGACAAGGTCTCTTAATCCTCCCGAAATGATCATCATCGGAAGGAATACTGCGACGGTTGTCAGGGTGGAAGACGTGATGGCAGCTCCCACTTCTTTGACAGCCTCTACGAGAAAGGCAGGTGTCAGTTCATGATCTTTCTTGCGCCGGTATATATTTTCGACGACGACGATGCTGTCATCGACCAGCCGTCCAACGGATACCGCAATTCCTCCGAGCGTCAGAATATTCAAGGTGACGTCAAGGAAGGAAAGTAAAATCAGCGTGATGCACAGCGAAAGCGGTATGCTGACGATGGTGATCAACGTCATTCGGAAGCTTCGCAGGAAGAGCCAGATGATAAGTGTGGCAAATAATGCGCCGGTCAAAACTTCCCTTGTCATCGAATTGATGGAATCCAGGACGGTATTCCCTAAATTCATCATCGTTGTTGCTTGAAGTGTTCCCTTGTATTCTTTATTGATTTTTTTAACCGTTTCCTCCACTTGTTTGCCAAGGGTGACGGCATTGGATGTGGAATCTTTCTGGACGATGATATCGATAAAATCCTTGCCGTTCAAATGGGTGATGTTTTTTGTGTTTTTCTGCATGGAAATGTCCGCAACATCCTGCAATTTCGTGCTGTTGTTCAACTTGATGTTATTCAGGTCATCAAGTGATTCTACTTTTCCTGTCACGATGATGCTTGTTGCTTCATTGTTGATGGTCTGCTCTCCGACTGCAACGGAGGCATTTCTTCCTTGAAGAAGGGTATAGAGTTTCTCTAGAGGGAATTTCGCTGCTGCTAGTTTGGCAGGGTCGACTTTGATCAGGACTTGTTGATTTTCCCCACCGTTCGTGATGACATTCCCGACACCTTTCAGGTCTTGGAACATCGGCATGATCTCATTTTCAACGGTGTTCAATTCTTGATTGCCGATCTCCTTATCAAACGTAAGGCCGAGTTCGACAATCGGAATTTCAGATGTATTCAGGTTGACGACATATGGCTTCATCACGCCATCAGGAAGATGAACCATTGTAATTCGTTCTTGGATTGCCTGTTTTGCTTCTTTGACATCAACGTCAGAATCGAACGTGACGGTCATTTGTGAAAAGTTATTGCCTGTTTGTGCGGCAACGTTTTGTTTTCCTTTGACGCCGTTCAGTGCTTTTTCAATTGGCTGTGTCACCTGTTCATCCATGCTTACCGCATCCATCCCATTTCCAATGGCTGAGATGGTCACGTACGGCTGATCGGCAGATGGCATCAGCTCCATCGGGATCGTGGTATAGCTGATAATCCCAAAAATCATTGAGGCAAGTACTGCGAAAGTCAGTGCAGCTTTATTTCGCAATGCCCATTTTGTAAACCAAGTCATAAAGAACCTCCCCAAAACAATTGTGTTAAAAACAGGTAAATTATACCTTTATTTCCACATGTTGAATAGGGGTTTTTTTTGTTGTTTATTGAAAAATAATTTTACGAAACAAAGGGACTGGTGTTTCTCTTTCTTCCAGTCAGCTCAAGAACCGATTTCTTTCGTAATTCTTATAATTTCTTTTGCTGAAATTTCAATATCCTCATAGCTTGTCTTATAGGAACAGACGCTGATCCTCATAACTTTTTTGCCAAGCCAGCTGGCTCCACCGGCCCAGAAAACGCCAGATGTTTGGACTCTCTTAATCAGTTCTTCCGTTTTGATATCATCGCGGAAATGGATCAACACTTGATTAAAAACGACATCATTGAGCACGTCCAAGCCTTCATTCGACACTATGTCAGCAAAATACTTTGCTTTTTCATGAAGCTCATCTACAAGTTCTGCCACGCCTCTTTTGCCAAGCGATTTAAACGTGGCCCATAATTCTATCGATCTGGCCCTTCTGGACATCTCCGGCGTAAACAACATGCCATCTCGATGCTCGCTGTAGATGATATACGAACCTGTCATGTGCATCGCTTCGACTAACACATCCTTATGTCTACAAAGGATCAGCCCATTGTCATATGGAGCGTTCAATGTTTTATGGCCATCCGTGGACCATGAATCTGCAAGCTGCAAGCCTTTTGTTGCGTGCTCCATTTTGCTTGAAGCCAATGCCCACAATCCAAATGCTCCATCCACATGAACCCACGCCTTTTTTTCATTTGCCAATGAGCATATGGATTCGAAGTCATCAAACGCACCCGTATTGACGTTTCCGGCTTGCAAAATGATTAGCGTTTTATGATCGATTTCAGGAAGTTCATCCACCTTCATCCGTCCTTGATCATCACAAGGTACCCTGATCACCCTTTCGCCGCCAAGCCCGATGATGGATAGGGCTTTAAAAACCGTGGAATGAGCAGCTTCCCCCACCACGACGTTAATTTCAGGTGCATTAAAGAGGCCTTGTTTACTTGCGTCATATCCTAAGTTATTCAGCAAGTAGTTTCTTCCGGCTGTCAATCCGCATAAGGTGGCGGTGGAACTTCCGCCTACAAAGCCAATTCCGGTTTCAGCCGGGAGATTCAAGACATCTTTTGTCCATTTCTCACATACTACTTCCAGCTTGGATGCCACTGGAGAAATTACATACAGCGCTGCATTTTGGTCCCACGTATCCCCAAGCCACTTAGCTCCTAATGAAGCAGGCAGGATTCCTCCGTTTACAAACCCGAAATATCTTCCGCCCGTCTGCGCGACCGTTCCGGCTGAACCGTATCGATTCAAAATCTCGAGGATGGCTTCCGTTTTTTCTGGCTGATCGGCTAAATCTTCATGAAAGTAGTCTAAATTCTGTATATCTTCCGCTTGTGGGTATACATTTCGGTCATGGATCTCATTCATATATTGGAGTGAAAATTCTCGAGCTAGACTAAGCGTATCATCGAGCTTCTCCGACCTGATCGACTTCAAAATATCACTTTCAAAATAGTCTCTCCGCATGTCACTCACCGCCCCTTTGCACTAATATTGGTACAATTAAAATTGTATCCTTGTGAAAGTAGGTAATCAATCTTAGAATTGTATGCAATACAAAAGCAGGTGATGAAATGATTGACCAATATGGAAATGAAATTAATTGGTTTCCCAAACTGAGAGATGATGGCATCCCCAAATATAAACAAATCGCTCAATCGATAGAAGATGATATTAACAATGGGGTATTAAAGCCGGGAAGTGTATTGCCGCCGCAAAGGGTTCTTGCAAACTTTCTTGGAGTCAATCATAGTACAGTGACCCGGGCGTTTAAAAATTGTGAATCCAAGGGTCTCATAAAAGGAACGGTCGGGAAAGGAACTTTTGTCAGCATAGATGCAGGCATCCCTCAAGATCTATTAAGCAGCAATGCCCAATACATCATTGATATGGGAATGGTGTACCCTTTATATGAAGTGAATGACTTGATCGAATCCTACTTAAAAGAGATCTATGAAAATATTGATCATGCTTCATTCTTGAAATATATACCGCCGGAAGGAATCGCCAAACACCGATATATTGGCGCTCAATGGGTAAAGACGCTGGGGGTCGAGTGCAGTCCTGAACAAGTGATTATTACATCAGGTACACAAAACGCCCTTTCGATCATACTTGCGACCTTATTTGAAAAAGGGGATAAAATCATCGTTGATCAATATACCTACTCCGGTTTTAAAAATATCTCCCTTTTATTTGGCATCACACTCATTCCGATAAAGATGACGGAAGATGGAATGGGCATCGATGAGCTAGAAAGCATGTGTAAAAGGGAGCAGATCAAAGGGATATACATGACGCCTGACAATCACAATCCAACCTCCATCACATTATCAGAAGCACATCGGGAAAAAGTCGCAAAAATCATTGGGAAGTACAATCTACTGTTCATCGAAGACGGAGAATTTACTTTTAGTATAGAGGGGAAATATAGACCGATCAGTGCCTACGTACCTGAAAACAGTCTCTACATCGCAGGTACATCAAAGTCGATCAGCCCTGCTTTCCGGATTTCGTATATGGTTTCACCGCTGCCGTATGTAAAAAAACTAACGTTTGGACTGAACAACTTAACCTGGATGGCGTCTCCGTTAAATGCCGAGATGATTTCACAGCTTATTCAGTTGAACTACTACGACCATATAATCGAAACCAAACTGGCGATCATCCGAGAACGAAACTTGTTGGTGGATGAGGTTCTTGGAGGATATGACATCACCGGTTCCGATACTTCTTTTTTTAGATTTTTAAAACTGCCTGGCAGGCTGACGGGAAAAGAAGTTGAAATGAAATGTCTCGAACAAGGCGTTCAAGTCTTTTGCGCAGAAAGATTCCTCGTTCATACACAAGCAGCGAATCATGCTGTCCGCCTATCCGTAAGCGGTCCGCAAACGCTTGAAGATGTAAAAAAAGGCTTGGTCATTCTCAAAAATGTTTTGGAACAATTGAGCACCGAGTCGGAAACGATCATATAATTCTGCTTTTCCGAGCACATCCGCATGCTTGACGACCAGCCTTTCTGGGTATATTACCATTGTTAATATAAATAGAAAGGATGTATTTGATGAAAGTTCTTATTGTTGGAGCAAACGGACAAGTCGGGAAGCATCTTGTTTCCTTTATTCAAGATCATAATGAGTTGGAAGCGAAAGTCATGATTCGCAAAGAGGAGCAGGCGGCCCACTTCAAAGAGCTGGGGACGGAAACGGTCGTGGTCGATCTGGAAGATGACATCCCGTCCATCGCTAAAGCATTTGATGGCGTCGATGCGGTCGTGTTTACAGCTGGATCCGGTCCAAATACAGGCGCAGACAAAACGATTTTAATTGATTTAGATGGTGCCGTGAAAACCATTGAGGCAGCCAAAAAAGCCGGCGTGAAGCGGTATGTCATGATCAGTTCCTATGACACAACACGTGAAGCGATCCAGTCGGCTCCATCATCCTTTGCGCCATATGTAGTGGCCAAGCATTATGCAGACGAATGGCTGAGGGGTACGGATCTCGATTACACGATCATCCATCCAGGTGCGCTGACGAATGAAAATGGAACAGGGAAAGTGAAGGCAGCCACGAAAGTGGAAAGAAATGAAATCCCGCGTGAAGATGTGGCCAGTGTGATTGTGGCCTGTCTGGAAAATGACGAGACGATCGGAAAAGAGTTTCAAGTCGTGAGCGGTGAGATGGCGGTTAAGGATGCGGTTGGTTCTTTATAAATGAAAATGAATGTGCGTAGCCCCTTGCTTGATGCGAGGGGCTTTTTGTTGTGTATGTGGAGGAGGGGCTGGGCGTGGAGTTTGTCGAAAAATGAAGAATAATAGATATATCGGGATTCTCGTAGATATATTGGTCAATTTCGTAGATAAATTCAGATTTTCGCAGATAAATGTGTCAGTTTCGGAGATATCCGTGTAAGCTTGCTGGATCAAGAAGGAATTTTATTGAATGATTCGCCTTATTGGACTTAATTTACAGCGCATTGGTCACTTTTGCGGTCAGATCAGGCAGAATTCTGTACTAAATCTCGCTATTTTCTAATACAAATCACACAGCTGATTGCTCTTTTTGATGATTTCACATGAATTCCATCATGTTTTGAATTTATTCCATCACATTTCGCAATTTTTCCATCATAATACGCCTTGATTCCATCACTGTTGATGGTTTCTCCATCACATTAGCGGTTTTCTCCATCACATACATTTTTTCAACCAAAAAATTACATTAATGGTAATATAGTATTATACCTATACGGATAGGGGGAGGAAATCCATGAATTCAGTTCTCAGCAGTCTGCTCAAAATTGCCGCGTTTCTATCATTTGGAGGGTTGTTGGTCATGCTGGCGTTGAATGTTGATTTTCAACGGCTGGAGCTCACATTATGCTGCATCGGATCGTTAAGTGCCTTTCTTTTGATCCGTGATAGACGGAAGGTTTCATAGACAGAATCGCAAGCCCTTTATCATCTGTAAAGGGTTTTTATTATGGCCGCCAGAATCTATTCCTGATTTCACCCATTTTCACATCTTTTTATATTTATTTTATTTTTCAATGATAGGATAAAACTAAGAATTACAGAATAATTAAGGGTGATGATAGATGAAGAAAAAAATATTGGTCGTTGATGATGATGCAGATATCGTCAGGCTGATTTCGGACAGTCTGCAGTATGAGCAGTTTGATGTGGAAACCGCTCATTCGGGGAAGGAGGCCCTCGAAAAGATCGCTTCTGAGTCGATTGATTTTCTTATTTTGGATATTATGATGCCGGGAATGGACGGGTATGAGGTGTGCCGGAGGATTCGGCAGGACCATGATTTCCCCATTCTGTTTTTGAGTGCGAAGGACCGGGATTTTGACAAGGTCATCGGCTTGGAGATCGGCGGGGATGATTATATGACGAAGCCGTTCAGCATCCAGGAATTGACCTCAAGGATCAAGGCGCATTTTCGGAAAATGGACAGGCTTTATCAAAATTTGATTCCTGCGGATAAGGGTCAGGAACAAACTGAAGCCGCAAGCAGGCAGTCGCCAAGCGCGCTGCACATCAATGAAAAAACGTATGAAGCCTCTCTCAATGGAGAGAAGCTTGACCTTTCAACGAGGGAATTTCAAATTTTGTTCTTCCTTCAGCAGCATCCCCACCAGGTGCTGTCCAGGGAGCAAATCTACGAAAGCATCTGGGGCGACGAATTCGGGGAGATGAATACCGTCACTGTCCACATTAAGAATATCCGGAAAAAGCTGGGGGAGAAGAAAGAGGCAATCAAAACGATTTGGGGAGTCGGCTATAAGTTTGTGCCAGAGGTCTTGGGCGAATGAAGCTGAAGTATAAACTGCCCCTGATTTTTTCAATACTCATCATTCTCTTTGTTTCCTTAAGCGCCTTTTATATCCGAATCGATGTCTCACAGGTGGTCTTGACCAGGATCAATCAGGAGGTCAAGAAGCTGGATGCCGGCAATCAGGCTTTTGTCGATAATCAGGTTCGGCTCCACCCAAATCGGTCTTCGCTGGAGGCTTCGGTAAAAAAAGAAGCCAAAGCACAGCAAATGAATATCTTTTTATATGATCAGACATATGATCATGTTTTAGTGACGGCGGAAGGGACGAAGCGAAAAAACTTTCTTTATTCGCATCTATATCCGGTCAGGGACCAGGCAGGTAGGATCGCGTATTTTATGAAAATTGAGCGGCCATTATCGATCAAGGCACTGGTGACAAAGACGATTTTTACGAAAAGCTTTGTCCTCTTCCTGATCCTGTTATGCTTGATTTTCGTGGTGCTATTCTTATATTTCCAGCATTATATCACGCGGCCGATCGAGCGGCTGAACGAACGGTTATCGGCCGTCTCGCTGTCAAAGTCGCTCCCGGCGCTGTCGAGTGATCGCAAAGATGAAATCGGCGAATTATATACACATGTCAAAGAGATGGAAGAGCGGATTTATGAAACGCAGGCGGAACAGGTCAACATGGTCGGAGCCATTGCCCATGATTTAAAGACGCCGCTCACTTCGATCAATGGCTTTTTGGAATTGATCCAGATGCAGAAGGATTTATCTCAAGCACAAAAAGAGGAATACTTGCAGCTGATCCATAAAAAATCCCGTCACATCACACAGCTGGTCGATGAGTTTTCCCTGTACTCGAAAAATGAAATCGCACTTCAAAAGCTGCAGGTGAAACCGGTGAAAATGGCATCCTTTTTTGAAAATATCGCGGAAGAGTATGAGGCAGAGCTATCCGGGCTCGACTACGAACTGCACTGGAAGCACACATTTTCGCCAAACGATGAAGCGCTGCTGAATGAAACGATGATAAGAAGGGTATTCGGAAACCTGTTCAGCAATATCGTCCGGTACGGTGGGAAGGACTTGAGCGGCATCTATTTGAAAGGATTCATTGAGAAGCATAAAGCCATCTTGACGCTCGAAGACAATGGGATGGGGGTGCCTAAAGGACAGCTTCCATTCATTTTTCAAAAGTTCTTTACGGTCGACAAATCAAGGCAGCGGGAGTATGGCGGCACCGGATTGGGATTGGCATCCTGCAAATCGATCATTGAAAGGCACGGGGGTTCGATCGATGCATTTCAGTCGACGCATGGCGGGCTTGGAATCAAGATCGGGCTGCCGCTGGTGAGGAATGAGGAATGAAACAACAAGGACCCGATTGGATAATCGAGTCCTTGTTTTCGAAACCAGCTTCAATTCACCTGAGACATATACTCAAATGCAGTAGTTCCGTAGACGCTTTTAAAGTGTTTGTTTAGGTGGGGCAAATCAACAAAGCCGCAGTCGGCGACAGCTGTATAGATATCTTTTGTTTTTTCGATGACCTTTTTTGCGCGTTCGACTTTGCAGTTTAGGAAGTATTGATAGGGTGAAATGCCTGTATGATTTTTGAACAATCGAATAAACTGGAATTTTGATAGTTGAAGCTCATGGCAAATATCTTCGAGCTTCAGTACGTTTTTGAGGTTGGATTGAAGCATATCCTTTGCTTTTGCTATGAGAACGGTATCTTTTCGGTGGTCTGTAGAAAGATTCGTTTGAATGAGGCTTTCTGTGAGGGATAAGAGCAGTTCGCTGCACATCGCCTCGTCTTTTCCACTGAAGATGGCTTGAGTAAGATGGATGACTTTTTGTGCCAGGTTCGCATCATACACAATAGGATTTGAAAAACGTACGATCTCTTTTCTCTCAATAATCTCCAAGAGCAATTTCGGATCGATATAAAGCATGACATAATCGAGTCCGGTTTTATCATGCGCCATTCCGTCATGCGCCTGTTCTGGATTAAAAAGCATGACGCCATTTTGATAGGATAATTGTAAATTGCCATCCAGGGTATATTGTTGAATACCGCGCAGCGTCACGCCGACAGCATACTCCTTGTGAGAGTGGGTTTTATAGGTGAAATCCGTCATGCTTGCCGACAACGCCGTAACCCCTGCCGATTTTTTATAGATAAATTTGTTCATTGTAATCACCTCACTTGACTACATCCATATCATGACAGCAGAATAAGCCAAAAATAGTGCCATTACTACATTAACAATCTTACTATGTTTTTGTAAAACCTTCTTGAATATAGTGCCGAAGAGAACCCAGGTGATGAACGCTGAAAATCCGATTAGCGTGATGGCAAAAACGCTTATGGTCAACGCCGGGATTTGGATATAGTGGGGTAAAATAAAGCTGGGTATGACAGTCATGGCAAAGAGCAGCATCTTCGGATTCAAAAACTGCATCAGAAAGCCGGTTCGAAAGGTAGCCGTTTCATTCACAGCTGTCTTTGAGGCATTCTTTTTGACGATCTGATAGGCGAGGTAGAACATATACAAGCTTCCGACTACCTGCATCACAATTAAAATTTTGGGTAGGACAGCGATCAACAGCGTATTCAACATCGTGGAAACGGCAAGTAGGATACCAAAGGCAATCGTTGCCCCGTATGTAAAGTGCATGGCTTTCTTTGTCCCCAAATTATGTGCGGTGGATAGAATGACGATATTCGTGGGGCCTGGCGTGAAAGTGACGATCATACAGTAGATGATAAAAGATGTAAAATTCATGAGGTAAACTCCTTTCAATGGATCCTCATGTAATCTTACATCTTCAGCTTAATGGCATATAGTATGTTATTGCAGAACATGTCATTCCAGATGCCTCAACTTCATTTCATTCAGCCCATTTGAATCATATGTGCCGATTTGCACAATTTGTCCTTCCCGCTCATCGTACCAATACTGCACGTGGGGTTCATCGACAAATTCGACCAGAGTCGATAATAATGCCCCTTCTTTAAATACAACTTCAACATTCCTAATTTCATTGCGTGAGTAGCCTTCGTTGGATAAATGATCAAAGGTGTCTCTTTTCAATGCATGGGCATTATACTTGTATAAGCCAAACAAACCTAAGGGGACAAGGATGGTCAAAAGCAAAAGGACAATCATTCCAACGGCAATAAATTTCATTTTCTTGCTAATAACCTGATTGTGTTCCATGAAAATAGTCCCTTCTATAATTTCTACCCAACGGCTAATTTCGTGATAATTATAGGTTGTGCAAGAATAATTTATCCAAAAGATTTCTCTTCATGAAGCGGCTCTGAACCTTTTAAAATGGTCGATTCATTCTGTTTCCAAATGAGTTTCTGCAGTAGTACGCCGGCCATGCCGATGAGCGTGAGGCAGATACCGATGAATCGGAAGGCTGCCAGGACGCCGAACTGATTGATCATAAAGCCGCCCAGCAGGGGACCGATGATAAACAGGATGCTCAAGGTGGAGTCCATGATCCCCGACACCCTGCCGATCGCTGCTTTTGGCGGTTCTTTTTGAATGAGATAATTGATCGCAGTGAATGTCACCCCATTCCCGATTCCCCCGATAAAAGCGAGACAGATTGCCAGCACAATGAAGCTGTAATCGGCAAGGAAACCAAATCCCCCCGTCATGATGCCTAAAAGCATGGTTCCCGTACCGAAGAACCAGCCATACTTCCTGATATGCTTCATCCGGTTGAGGAAAAGAACGATGAGGAGGGAACCGATGCCGATGGCTGAGATCACCCAGCCTGTCAGTTCTGCCTTATTCGGGAATACGACACTGAACAAGGTGACGAACTGGGCATCGATCATTTGGATCGTCATGGTTGTAAGGATCCCGAAAAGAATGCTAGCACAAAGGATCCTGCTGGTGAAAACGATTTTCCAGCCTTCTTTCCAAGAAGTGAAAAAACTTAATGGTTTCGTATCGCTGAGTATCTTTTTTTCTTTAAACGTGGTATTGATCAAATGGATCCTGGTGAGGATGAAGCCGGAAAGGACGAAAGAAGCTGCGTTCAGCACAATCGAGAATCCGGGGGAAAAGATCCCCGCTACCGAACCGCCGATCAGCGGTCCCACCACCTTCACCAGCTGAAATAGACTCCCGTTGATTGTCACGGCCTTCATAATGTCCTCTTCGTCCACGATGTTTCTCATCAATCCTTGCTGCGCGGGCTGGCTCACTACGCCCACCGTGTTGCGGAGCAGAAGGACAGGCAGCGCAAGCAGTGGGGAAGAGGTGAATACTAGCAGCAGCGTCAAACATGCCCGGATCCAATCCGAATGGACAAGGATCCTCAGTTTATTTCTCCGATCTGCGAATACACCTGCGAACTGCCCTAATAGAATGCTCGGAATGGCGTACATGATCGGGATGAGGGCAATCAGCATCGGATCTGCCTTCCAGCTATATCGGAACAAAATCAGCACGGCGACGAAATCAAACCAGTTTCCCAGATTTGATAGTGCATTTGCCGTAAAGTATTTGATGAAATTTCGGTCTTGCCAAATAGAAGTGCTTTTCTTCATTTTTATTACCACCCGTCTTATCTTCTTATCATCAGAATAACGGATGAATATCAGAGGAATGTCAGAGGGGGGAATATTATTCAACATAATAAAAGTGCTATGGGAAACCTAATTGCCGTACTCAGTGGACTGGAGCGGAAGGTGCGAGACTCCTCGAAAATGCATACGCATTTTCTTCGTGCGGTGTTACTCGGGGAAGTGATATCAATGTCCTGCGGAATAACGAGCGAGTCGAGACCCCGCAGCCAAGCAAGGAGGCTCGACCGTTCGTCCGCGGAAAGACACGGCAATTTATTTCAAGTAATAATCCAATTGGCTCCCGATTTTGGGCTTCAGGTCGGCAAATCTGTATTTCTCATCGTACGTCTTCAATTGTTTTTGATACTCGGGATATAAGCTGCTATTAATCTGAAATTCTTTTAAAAAGAACAAGATGGTGTTCAAGCTGATTAACAGGCCGGGGATGTATTTGGCTTCTCGGAACAATTTGAATCCTTGATCAAAATATCGTTTTGCCTCGTCCTGCTTCCCTTGAGAAAGGGCTTGGATTCCTTTGACCACATAAAAACTGGCTGTTTCCCTTGAGTAGGGGTATTTTTCGAGCGTGATTTCCATATCCCGCATCTTTTCTGTAATGATGACCGAATCATTTTGAAGAAGAGCTAAATAGAGTTCGGTCAGGAGGATGAGCGGGAGGAACCCCTCGAGCTGATTTTCCTGAATTTCCTTTTTGGATTGGCATAGTAGCTTAGCCGCTTCGTCCAGCTGGTTTGTGTACAGCATCAGTGAGACACGGTTCAGCAATCTGAGTTCGAGCCGATGGAATTCCGGCATCTCTTTTGAAGCCAGGGCTTTCGTGAAATAATCAAGGCATTTCTTTTTGTCCGTTTCAATGTAGGAATAGATATGAAGGAAGTAGTAGCATTTTTCCCAAAAAGGAATGTCCAATGAATTAACAAACCACCAGAAATTCCCCTTCATGAAGTTGAGGTACAGCTGGCTTTGCAAATCAAGCTTAAATCCGAACACCGCCTGATTTTCTTCCAGGAGCTTCAAGGCATCGCCCTGGCCATAAAGGTGATATTTGTGAAAGAGCATTTTCATATTAGAGGATACTTCCAAGTCCGATAACAAGGGACTATCATCATGCTCTGTTTTGAGTCGCAGCACATAGCCTTTTCCTCTGATCGTATCGATGCTGACTACGGAAGAGAGGGTAGCGAGCTTTTTTCGGACACGGTAAATATGGTCATCGACGGTCCTGTCGGTTGGTGCCTCCATCGGCCAAACTGCATCAAGGAGCTCATCTCTCGTAAAGATTCGTGACGGATGCTCGTATAAAAACTGAAATAAATGAAATTCCTTGGGCAACAAAACGACTTCTTCGGAACGGTATTTCACTTTACAGCCATCGTTGAAAAACTTGATTGTCTCCATTTTTTCACCTTCAACAAGATTGATGAGTTACATTTCTCCCTTTTTTACATGCTCCTTATATGCCCGTGCACTTTTTAAATGGTCCGGAATAGGCGCTTGGGCATCCTTTTGGACTGAATCCTCTTGGGGCAATAGAGTTGAAATTCGTTTATGGATCGTATTGAGCAAATGCACTCCCCTAAAAAGACAGCCGGCAATAATTCCGAAAGCAAGGATGCCTCCGACAATCGGTCCCATCGCGAAAAAGGCGTATCCTAGAGCGGTACCTAGTAATATCCATAGAAATAAGTACATATAAAGTCACCTTTCAAAAAAATTGATCGAGTTACTCATTAATTCTTTCCTTGTAATCTGAAATATCTCCATCCTCAGAGGGCCACACACGAAACTTACTCCCGTCGATTTCCACCACAGCGCTGTAATAAGAAAACCATTCTCCCCACTGTCCGCTACTGTTTATGGATACTACTTCGTGAACCTCGGGATTCTTTTTTAGTATATTGCTTTTCACCTTACTCAACTTAATGCTTGTATATAGGCAAATAGAAAAGCAGCCGGAAATGAGTATAAAAATAATGCAAAGAACAATCATTATGATCTTCTTCATGATTTACAAACTTTCTCCTTAAGGCAAAAGTGTATTACTTTTTATTATGATATTAACATAAAATTCCATCAATTCCTTCAAAAAATCCTGTGCCCCTAGGTTCGGCACAGGATGAAAATCAATGTATAAAATCAAAAACATTTTTTGCCAGCAAAATAGCAGTTATGGCGATAAATAGGGCACGGACATAACTGCTGCCGCGCTGGATCGCAAATCTTGAGCCGCAGACCGCCCCAGTCAGTTGGGCGATTCCCATGATGAATCCGTATGTATAATTCACTTGCCCTAAAAGGATGAACATCATCAGCGCTGCGATATTGCTGGCAAAGTTTAAAAATCTTGCATTCCCTGCAGCCTGTATAAAATCGAACCCGATCAATAAAAATGAAAAGATTAGAAATGACCCTGCTCCAGGACCAAGGAATCCATCATAGAAGCCGATAGCAAAGATGGCAATCATAAAAAAAACGAAGTGATGGGCAGCCAATGTTTTAGGTGAGGATACATCACCCCAATTTTTCTTGAAGATGGTATAAATGGCGACTGCTGCGAGCATGACGAGCATCAATGGCTTTAGCACATCAGGGTTCATCAAATGGACGGTCCATGCACCGAATATCGAGCCGATGAAAGCGAGCGGGAATAATTTGGAGAGGGATTTCATTTCAAGTTTTCCCGACCGGTAAAACATGATGGTACTTGTCATCGAACCGATCGTCGCGGCCAGTTTGTTCGTCGCAACAGCTCCTGCTGGACTCAGGCCGGTAAACAATAGGGCAGGAAGTGAAATCAGTCCGCCGCCACCTACAACAGAATCAACAAATGATGCTAAAAATCCAAACGAAATCAAGATGATGAGAAGTGAGGGATCTAGGTGAGAATGCAAGTATATCAACCTTTCTATTAGTCACTACTAGAATAGTAACGAATAAATTGGTTGATGTAAATCGTGCAAATAAGCAGATATTCGTCACTCATTCCTGATGTCGAAAAATAGATAAGCTTCTTCGGTGGTTTTATTTGGAAATTTTAAAATAAAAAGAATAAGATTTCATTGTATAGCTCCAAAATGCAAATCCAAGGAGGATAGGTGATCGTGCATATTTCCAGATTAGATCATTTAGTGCTTACCGTGAAAGACATTGATGCTGCCTGCTCTTTCTATGAAGAAGTGTTGAATATGGAAGTCCAGACCTTCCTGGGAGACCGGAAAGCATTGAAGTTTGGCAATCAAAAGATCAATTTGCATGAATATGGGAAGGAGTTTGAACCGAAAGCACATAAGCCTTTGCCAGGTTCGGCAGATGTATGTTTCATAACTGAAACCCCAATAGAGGCATGGATCGAACACATTTTAAACAAAAATGTAAAGATTGAAGAAGGACCAGTAACAAGAACGGGGGCATTAGGAAAAATTAGATCCATCTACTTCAGGGACCCCGATCAAAACTTAATCGAAGTTTCAAATTGCGAAGAATAGAATCCTCCATTCAAAATAAATGGCTGTTTTCTAAAAGATTGTTGTTTTTTATAGATGTTTTTCGGAAATTTATCATCTGACGCCCCTCGAAAAGCGAGCATCCTGCAGCGAAAATCAACCTTGCAGAAGTATTGATGAATAGCAACAAACTTTACAAAAAGAGCCATATAAATAAAACAAAGTGGGTGAAGAACATGATCGCAATGCAATATAAAGTGAAGCTGCCGAAGGATTATGATATGGAAATCATAAAGAAAAGGGTTCAAGACAACAGCCATAAAACCGATGGATTTCCAGGACTCAATTTTAAATTGTATTTAATCACGGAGACCAATCAGAACGAAAATCTGTATAACTGCTATGCACCGCTGTATTTGTGGAATAACCATGAAGGAATGAACCAATTCATCTTTGAGGGCTACTTTGACAACATATTGCAGTCATTTGGCTGGCAGCAGATTCAAATCGGCGTCCCGTTGACCATCAACTTGGACGAAAACATTAATCAAATGAAATACGTCGTTGAATTATCAGGGAACATTTCTGAAAGGGGTTCATTAGGGAATACGCCATTTCCTTCTGCCACTGAATATGTGAAAAATGAACCTATTGGGGACCTGCTTGTATACAATCCCGACAAATGGGGATTCAGCCATTTCGGCTTTTATCAGGAGCAGCCACAGATTGAGGTATCCAAACATTTGACAGTCTATGAGGTTTTGCATGTTTCACGATGAGTTGAATTGAGAAGTGAGTGAACATTGAATTCCCAACCTTCGGACATATGAAATGCTCTTTTGTAAATAATAAGGAAGATTGATAAAAAATTTATGTAGGAGGGTTCTTATGCCAAAGGATCAGCAAACCAATCAAACTTCTGCGGCCAACATGACACCACCAACTTCCGGAACGAATCCACAGAAAGTAAAACAGGAAATTCAAAAAGACGTAAGTGAAGGAATCGGTGCCATGACTTCCCGAGAAGCTGGTGGGATGAGGGATTAAAAGCAGTTGCAATAGATAAAAGCCTGTATCAGGTGCTATTTGATACAGGCTATTTTTATAGAAGAAGTTTTTATGGGTTGCTTAAGGGGATAAGCGCCCGTTTGAGAGACGGCCCCTGAGAAACGGTCGCATAACAGGCCGAATAGAGCCCGTTAGAAAGTCGGCATCCGTCAAACGGTCGCATAACAGGTCGAGTAGCGCCTGTTTGAGAGGTGGCCCGCGGCAAACGGTAGCAAATCCATTCGAATAGCGCTCGTTTAAGTGACAGAACAAAGAAAACAGTCACTAATCCGGGCTTACCGCCACCATGTGACAAGCGACAATCACAAATCCACCTGGTCTCTAGCATCCACTCTTCACACTTTTTTATTTTTGTTTCATTTTTCATTTATGTTTCAATGCTAGGATTTTCGATATAGGTAATCTTAAGAGAAAAGCCAGTTGAAATCATAAATGAGGTGTAGAAAAGTGAAGAGACTATTGAAGGTTCGTTGGTTGATTGCAGCAATTTGGCTGGCGGCCGTTGTGTTCCTGGCGATAAGCAGGCCGGATGTGGGGACGCTGGTGAGGGAAAAGGGGCAGCCGAAGATCCCCGATAATTATTCCTCTGTCCAGGCGAAGCATCTGCTCAATAAGTTCAACGATCACGCCAAGTCGGCGAAGAGCATGGATGTGATCGTCGTATTCCATGAGAAAAAGAAGATGACGTCCGAGCAGATCGACAATGTGAAGGAACAAGTGCAAAAGCTGAAGAAGGATGGCGACGAGTTAGGCGTGATCCGCAACCTGAATTCCTTCGATCAGCCGGAATCAAAGAATCAGCTTGTTTCCAAAGATGGCACGACCATCATGGATGTCCTGACTGTCGATAAAAAAGACCGAAGTACGAATGAGGTACGGGAAGATTTCGAGAAAGAACTGAAGGGAAGCGATGTCCCTGTTTATTTGACTGGGAATGAACTCATCAATGAGGATCAAATCAAAACGTCGCAAAGCGGTGTGAAAAAGACGGAATCGATCACCATCATTCTGATTATCGTGATCCTGATCATTGTTTTTCGCTCGCCGATCACGCCGATCATTTCGCTCTTGACCGTCGGTGTGTCGTATATCGTTTCGTTCATTCTCGTCACCCTGCTCGTCAAGTACATGGACTTTCCTTTCTCCTCCATCACGCAGACCTTTATGATCCTCGTCTTGTTCGGAATCGGGACGGATTATAACATTTTGCTCTTGAGTAGATATAAAGAGGAATTGAGCAAAGGCGGAGGGAAGCTTGATGCCATTTCGGCCACGTATCGGACTGCCGGGAAGACGGTCTTTTTCAGCGGGTTGGCCGTCCTGGTCGGTTTCAGCATCCTGGTCTTGGCGGAGTTCTCCATTTTCAGGGCAGCCACAGCGGTCGCGATCGGCGTGCTGATCTTGATCGTCACCTTGTACAGCCTGCTGCCGATCTTTATGTCGATCATGGGGAAATGGATGTTCTGGCCAATGAAAGAGGCGCGCGGCCACAGCGAAAATAGACTATGGGGGGCGCTCGGCCGTTTCTCGCTAAGAAGGCCATTCATTTCGATCATCGTCATTTTATTGCTGGCGGTCCCGATCATCCTGAACTATCAGAATGCTTTGTCGTTCAACAGCTTGAAGGAAGTCGATCCATCCTATGAATCCGTGAAAGGCTTCGACATCCTTTCCGACGCTTTTTCACCGGGAAAAGCGATGCCGCTCACGGTCGTCGTGTCGTCCGAAAAGAAAATGGATTCGAATGACCGGCTTTCGGACATCGATGAACTCACCCAGAAGATATCCGAGGTGGATGGAGTCTCGAAAGTGTATGGACCGACGAGGCCAAAGGGAGAAAAGATCGAACAATTTTATATCCAGGATCAGCTCGGGTCCATCGATCAAGGCCTGGACAAATCCAACAAAGGGATTGAAGATATTTCAAATGGATGGAAGGATGTCCAGAAGCAGCTTTCCTCCTCCAGTTCGGATAACCCGAATGCGGGCATCGATAAGCTCGTCAAAAGCACGTCGGACATGACGGACAACCTTCACGCGGTTTCAGGCGCTTTGGAAAAAGTAAATAACGGAATTGCGAGCGGTGCACAAGGGGCAGAACAGATTCAGGGAGCGCTGGGACAGCTTGCCCAAAAGAGCAACGAGCTGAATGATTCAACGATCCAATTGCTTTCTTCCTATCGAAAACTGCAGAGCGGCTATTCGGAGCTGTCAACCCGCTATGCAAGCTTCCAATCGCAGTTTTCAACACTGAAAAATATCTCGGGACAAATGCAGAATTCGATCGCAGCCCTTAAATCCGGGCACCCGGAGCTGCAGAATGATCCGAATATGAGGTCACTGGAGTCGAATGCAAAACAGCTGGGGATGCTGTCGGATAAAATGGCGGGGGCCATGAAGCAGCTGAACACACAAATGAATACGCTGAATCAATCGTTCAAAAAAGCGGATGAGGGACTGACAGCGCTCACAAACGGGCAGGAAGAACTCTCCAAGGCGAATGCCAAAATTCAAGAATCGAGCGGCGAACTGGCGAACGGTCTGAAATCCGGAAGCAATGGACAGAAGCAGATCGTTCAAAACCTCGGCAAAATGGAAAACGGATTGGTTCAGATCAATAACGGACAAAAGCAATTGCAGGATAAGCTGAGCGGCCTGTCTTCCCAGATGCAAGGTCTTGATCAAGGACTGACGAAAAGCATCGACGGATTGAATCAAGTGTCGAGCGGACTGGAAAGTACGTCAGATTACTTTAAAGAAGTCGAAAAGAAAAACGTCACTTCATCCGTCTTCTATGTCCCGGAGGATGCGAAAAATGGCGACTTCCAAAAGTCGCTTGACGCTTATATGACAAAGGACAGAAAAGACTTTAAGCTCACAGTGGAATTGACGAAGGACCCTTATTCCAAAGAAGCGATCCATGTGGTGGATAACATTCAAAAAGAATTGAATCAAGAACTTGATTCGAGCCACCTTAAAGGCAGCAAGACGGGGATCGGCGGCGTCTCTTCGATTAATCGCGATCTTGACAGCATGTCAAGTAAAGACTTCTCCCGCACGGTGATGCTGATGCTGATCGGGATCTTCCTGATTCTCATCATCATCTTAAGGCGATTTTGGATCCCGGTGTTTATCATCATATCACTGGTCGGGTCCTACTTTACCGCGATTTCGATCACCGAATGGATCATCGTGAGCCTAACCGGCAAAGAGGGCTTAAGCTGGACCGTCCCATTCTTTGCCTTCATCATGATCGTCGCACTCGGAGTAGACTACAGCATCTTTTTAATGCTGCGCTATAAGGAACACGAGAATATGCCGCCCAAAGAAGGGTTATTGCTCGCAATGAAACGAATTGGCGGTGTCGTCATCTCGGCTGCGATCATCCTGTGCGGTACATTCGCCGCCGTCTATCCATCCGGCGTTCCGGCACTCGTACAAATCGCATCAATCGTCATCATCGCCTTGCTCCTTTTGGCATTCGGATGTTTGCCGATTTTCATCCCGGCGCTCATGGCCATTCAATTGAAGTGGACGCGGTCCGATACGAGAATGGAGGACAGGGGGAAGTAGCTCCAACAAAAAACTGTGGATAAAGTTTGCAAGAAAATTTGAGGGATATCCCCAAATTTTCTGACTTTATCCACTATTTGTGTGTATCTAGTGAGTTATCCACTGTTTGAATATTAAAACGTGGTACAACGAAAAAGAACCTGTCGCACTTTCCCTTTAACATGTTACACTAGTAATTTAATGGGCATTTAGTTACTTAAAAAGACGATTTGCCTTGCCGATCGTCAATTTTGGAGGCTTACAAATGGATATGAATAATAATGATATCTTAATTCGCTTAAGGTATGCATTGGATATAAAGAATACGGAGATGCTGGAGATTTTTAAGCTTGGAGGCGTTGATGTCACACGCGAAGAGTTGTCAAAGCTGATGACAAAAACGACCGACAGCGAAGTGGATGATATTTTGGATGAAGAGAGCAATGAATGCAGCAATGTTATGCTGGAGTCCTTTTTGAATGGCCTGATCATTTTTAAAAGAGGGAAGCAAAAGCCGAAACCGGGACAGCCTGAACGTCCACCGATGATGATTCAGGATGATCGCAGTGTGAATAATGTGATGCTTAAGAAAGTGAAAATCGCATTGTCTTTAACAAGTGAGGATGTGCTGGATATTCTGGAAGATGCCGGAGTCATCATCCGAAAAAGCGAATTAAGCGCACTCTTTCGAAAAGAAGGACATGTCAATTATGTCGAATGCGGCGATCGATACGCAAGGAATTTCTTAAAAGGGCTGGCTATGAGATATAGGGAGAATTAAGTGCCCCGCAGAGATTACTCACAACTGAAATATATAGAACCCCATTGTGGATAAAGTTTGTATAGGAAATTGAGGGATATCCCCAAATTTTCAGACTTTATCCACTTTTTTTGTGTATATGTACAGTTATCCACCGATTACAACGGAGCGTGTTGTCACTTTTTAAAGCGTATTTGCCGCCAACTGTTCTCAATGGAAGTAACTTATGATAAATTTGGTTTATCAGAATTTTCCAATTGGCATAGGGGGCAATAAGATATGAATAAGTTTGGGGTTTTGTCTGTTCTAATGGTGCTGATCAGTTTATTTGCGTTTTTTATCCTGAGAGGCCCGAATGCGGATCTATCGTTAATCATCATCATTTTAGGTTCACTGTCACTGCTCGGAATAATATCGGCGGTAATTTCAAAAAGGTGGCTATCAGGGATAGTCGGTGTATTAACGAATGGGGTGGTGCTGGTATTTGTGTATTTCTTATTGTTGGCGAAAGGAATAGGCGGGTAAATTGCACATATGGGAACTTCAACATAAATGGGGTTCTCTTTCTTTATGATCATAATCGATAAAACAATTAGGCAGGGGAGAGGTTGTTTATATGACGGATGCAGTATTTAATCAAAGCCCACACAAAGTTCGATTCGAGTGGGGAGCAGAGGGAGTTCGGTGCTTGGCTCCATTATCGGATGTGGTCGTCCTGATCGATGTTCTTTCGTTCACGACGTGTGTTGACATTGCATGTTCCAGAGAAGCGTTAGTATTTCCATATCGCTACAAAGACAAGTCTGCCGAATTATTTGCCAAGTCCAATGGTGCCCTTTTAGCTAAAAAACGTGGTCAAACTCCGTCTCTTTCTCCAGGTTCGTTGGTCGAGCTGGACCAAGAAGCCCGGATCGTATTACCCTCTCCAAATGGTTCAACATGCACCGTGATCGCCAAGGAGTCGAATGCTTGTACCATTGCTGGAAGTCTGCGGAATGCCTTTGCCGTAACCACCTATATTAAACATCATTATCCGGACAAAGTTGTCAGTGTCATTGCATGTGGTGAACTGTGGCCAAGTGGTGCGCTGCGGCCGAGTATTGAGGATTTGATTGGAGCGGGAGCCATTCTTAGCCAATTTGACCAATCAAACCTTTCTCCGGAAGCGAAGGTTGCTGTGAGTGCCTTCAAATTTGCTGAACATGATATGAGAGCGGTTTTGATGGATTGTTCATCTGGCCGTGAACTGATAGAAAAAGGTTTTCCTGACGATGTTTCGATGGCAAGTGAACTGAATGCAAGCCAAACCGTTCCTGTATTTTGTGATGGGGCATATAAGCGATTTATTTAAGGATCACTTGTCATGTTTATTGGGCAAGATCTGTCGTGGAATGTCGAATAATCGATAAATCGGGATTTTCGCAGATATAATTAATATTTCGCAGATATATTTATAATTTCGAAGATAAATGTAGTGATTTCGCAGATATCCTTCAATAGTCTGCAGCTGATGAATGAGAAATGGCGGACATTCCATTAAAAGAATCGCTATCTATCGAACATCACTATTGTTTTCTCAAAATTAAGCTCTATCTCTTGTCATCGAAAGAAGAAAGAGCTTCTTTTTGCTTTCTAATAGGAAGTATATACGATTCAATGATCGCCCAGATACCAACAATCATCAGGATATAGGGCGTAATTTTACTGAATTCCCCTCTGAAAAAGAAGTATCGAAATGCCGTATAAAAGCTCAAAAGAAATAAAAATGGTGTCAGTGTCTTCCAAATAATCGTTAAAACTCTTTCTAGCTTCTTATTCATAACCCTACTCCTCTTTTTTACCTTCGCCACATAATCGAGTGACATCTTCGTGGTCTGCCACAGAAAGTTTTTTATCCCTAGAGTTTATCTATCCTTACTCAAATGAAAGCAGTCAATATTAATAAAATACCATAAATAGTAAATGGGTTAACACATTTAAACAAAACAAAATCAATCGTCCTGGTTATCGCACAAGTATTTTCTTCGCATTCTTCTCATAAATCTTTATTGATGCCTTTTACATTCAAGGGGGGATCATTTGTGATGATGACGCTCAGTTTATGCATGATTGTGCGGAATGAGGAAAAGGTGTTGGGGAGATGCCTCGATTCGATAAAAGGTTTGGTGGATGAAATCAATATCATTGACACTGGCTCAACGGATGGAACGAAGGAAGTGGCTTCGAAATATACGGATCGGGTTTTTGATTTTAAGTGGATCGATGATTTTGCGGCTGCGCGGAATTATTCGTTCAGTAAAGCGACGAAGGATTTTATCATGTGGCTCGATGCGGATGATGTGATGGTGGAAGGGGATTATGATAAGTTTGCGGCCTTGAAGGTGTTTTTGCGGGACGATGTGGATGCGGTGTCGATGCCGTATATTTTGGCTCAGAATGAAAAAGGAATTGTCACACAAAGTGTCAGAAGGAACAGGATTGTGAAAAGGAGCAATGGATTTCCTTGGATTGGTGCTGTCCATGAATATTTAGAGGTAGGGGGCAATATCATCTCCAGTGATATTCATGTGGTTCATCAGAGCCAGAAAACTGGCGTCAGTACCCGCAATTTGGACATTTATGAAAAGATGCTTGCTGATGGAAGGGAGTTTACGCCGCGCGATTTGTACTATTATGCGAATGAATGTGTCGATCACAAGCTACATGAACGGGCCATTGAGTACTATCAAAAGTTTCTTGATACCGGGGAGGGATGGGTGGAGGATTGTATCAGTTCTTGTGCCAAAATGGCGGACTGCTACTTGGCGCTGGACGACCAGGATGGTGCGGTCGATCAGATTTTGAAGTCTTTTAAATATGATATTCCACGGGCAGACCAATGCTGCAGGCTTGGATTTATCCACTTATCAAGAGAAGAGTATGAAAAGGCTGTATTTTGGTATGAGGTCGCTGTGAATCTGGATTATGAAGCGGCAAAAGCAAAAGGGGGCTTCCTGAATCATAATTGTTATACGTGGCTGCCTCATTTGCAGCTGTGTGTCTGCTACTACCGCCTTGGGCAGATCGAAAAGGCGATACATCATAATCAAATCGCCAAAGCGTTCGACCCCACGAATCGGATGGTTTTATATAATGAGGAATATTTTCAGTCGTTGACAGAACGGGAGGAGTAATATGCCTACGAGCTTTTACCAGGCCATACCGGAAATCATTGAACATGTCCGCATGGATGGACCGGCATCGATCTTGGATGTGGGAGTGGGATTTGGTAAATACGGTGTGCTTCTGAGGGAAGTATTTGATATTCCATTTGAGCGGTATGAGAAGAAAAGCTGGCAGCTGAAAATCGATGGCATAGAGGGATTCGAAGGGTACAAGAACCCGCTTCATGAGCACGTGTATGATCAAGTCATCTATGGCGATGTCGAATCCGTCATTGATCAAATGGGGAGCTATGACACCATTCTGATGATCGATGTGCTGGAGCACTTTGAGAAACCGAAGGGACTGGAAATCATTCGCAAACTGCTCGCTCATGCCAATAAATCGGTAATCATTTCAACTCCGTTATATCCCGACCCTCAGGGAGATTATTTGGGAAACTCACTTGAAACGCACAAAAGCAGGTGGAATCTAATCGATCTCCTGTCTTTCGATTTTACGTTTAAGCAAGTGAACATAGATGAAAATGGAGCGCTTCTATTTAAAATCTTTCCGCATGAAAAAAAGGAGGAACCTCCCTCGCAGCCTCTGGTGAAAAAACTGAAGATTGCTTACGTCCTTCCCCATCTGAATTTGACCGGCGGATTGAAAATGCTGCTTCACCAAATGGAACATTTAAGAAGGAGAGGACATGAAATTTATGCCGTCTATAAGGGAGATCCTGGAACAAGGGCCGTCCCGAACTGGCATCCAATCGAAGTGGATGGAGAAATCATCGTTCCACGCCATGACGGTTATAAAAATTACATTGAACACTGTGACATCATCGTTGCCGGCTGGTATCAGCAACTTCCTGAATTGATGGAAATGGCTGATAAAACCCTTTACTGGGAGCAGGGGCATAACTGGCTGTTTGGCGATTATCCAAACCTCTATGAAGCCCAGTGGATCAGGCAGGAAATGAACACTCTCTATCAATCTACGATCACGATGGCAAGTGTCTCCTCAACTGTTTCCGGTATTTTAAAAGCACGTTTTCAGAAGGACGCAGAAATTATCCCGAACGGGGTGGACACCGATTTTTATTTCCCTTTAACGGAGGAACGAAGGGAAGAGGTATTGACCATCCTCCTTGTGGGGAATCCATTTTTAAAGTTTAAAGGATTCGATGTGGCTCTAAAGGCGCTTCGCCATGTCAGGAATTTAGGGCATCACTTCAAAGTGAAGTGGGTATGCCAGCACAATCCCGAGATCGGGCATGTTCCATTTTCGATCGAGTATGTGGTTCATCCAAGCCAAGAAGAACTGAGGAACCACTTCCAAACGGCGCACATTTTCCTGTTCACTTCCATGTATGAAGGCTTTGGCATGCCGCCGTTGGAAGCCATGTCATGCGGCATTCCTGTCATTACGACAAGATGCGGCGGGATCAATGAATATGCAGACGGCGATAACTGTCTGCAAGTCGAACCAGGCGACCATTTGGGAGCGGCCCAGGCGATCATTTCCTTATTAGAAGACAAGGGAAAACGAGATGAGTTGAGGAGAAAAGGAAGGAATACAGCGTTAAAATTCAGTCTTCATGAGGTCATCGGAAAATTAGAGCATTTTATGTACAAGATGAATCATCGAATTGATGAAACAGGGACTTATTAAGGGTCCCTGTTTCATTTTGCACCTATATACTGGTATTGAGGTAAACGGCATAGATGGCGCTTGTGGTAATATTAGGGGTCGAATATAGACAAATTGCATCGTTTCGGGCAACGGGATTGCCAGCCATATTAGCGGTCCAAGTGACTGTTGCCGTGGTCAAAGCATATGGAGCATTGTTGGATACATATACCGGCTGTGCCCCGACATCCGTCGGCCTGATGGAAAAAATAATCGTTCCGGTAATGGACGCTGTCACAGTCAGTGTAATGGTCGATATGATATTTCCTGCGGCAGGGGAAGCTGCATTGTTTGGAACATTCTTGCAGACTTGAAAGAGATAGCTCCCAGCCATTAAGTTATTAATATTGATGGAGCATGAAAATCCTACTAGGCTTCCAGCCGTACCAGTAACGACATATGGGAGGACGTTGGATACAGCACCGGGAGAACCCGCAATCCGTTGAAAGCCTGAGTTCGTTCCTCCAAATAGAATGGTTTTTGTAGTGGTGTTCGGTGTTGATCCAGTGGCACCCGTAGCGCCGGTAGCGCCCGTAGCACCAGTAGCACCAGTGCTGCCAGTGGACCCGGTCGCCCCCGTAGCCCCGGTAGATCCGGTGGCTCCAGTCGCTCCGGTAGCTCCAGTGGCACCCGTGGTTCCAGTGTTTCCGGTCGCCCCGGTGGCCCCAGTAGCACCTGTGTTTCCGGTTGTTCCAGTCGCTCCTGTAGCGCCCGTTGCTCCAGTGCTTCCGGTTGCCCCAGTAGCGCCAGTACTGCCTGTTGCACCTGTAGCCCCAGTGTCGCCAGTGGCTCCAGTTACTCCAGTCGCCCCGGTAGCGCCGGTGCTACCTGTCGCGCCTGTGTCTCCAGAAGGTCCAGTGTTTCCTGTTGATCCCGTTGGCCCCGTGGCACCGGTAGCCCCAGTGTCGCCAGTGGCTCCAGTTACTCCAGTCGCCCCGGTAGCGCCGGTGCTACCTGTCGCGCCTGTGTCTCCGGAAGGTCCAGTGTTTCCTGATGGTCCCGTTGGCCCAGTAGGACCTGTATCCCCGGTAGGCCCAGCAAGTCCCATCGGACCTTGATCCCCCGTCGGTCCAGTCGGACCTGTATTTCCGGTAGCACCACCAGCGGGGCCGGTATCTCCGGTTGGGCCCTTTGATCCCGTCGGTCCAGGTGCACCCGTCGGCCCTGTCGCACCTATTTCACAAATACAAAAACTTTTATGACAGCATGGGCAGCATGAGGGAGGAAGGTGGCATCCATGATGATGCGGATGCTTATGATTGCTTAAATCATCTTGATATTTTTTTATAAAATCATAATTCTTTCCATTGTGGTTTCCTTTCTTATACAATTCTTTCACCTGCTTTTAGCAACTTATTGATATAATATGCAAATGTGAAAATTGAGTATGGACGTTTGAAACACCCTGAAAGGTATTATCTTGAGATAGAGGGGTAGAGTTTGTCTCAATTGGTCAAGTGGAAGTAAGTAAACTTTTCAAATAGCGAATATGCAGCAGTCCTTCGTTCAATGGAACTTGTCGAAAAATGTCGAATAATCGATAAATCGTGATTTTCGCAGATATAATTAATATTTCGCAGATAAATTCAGGATTTCGTAGATAAATGCGGCAGTTTCGTAGATATCCCTTTTAGCGAACAGTGAATGGACGTGAAATGAAGGCTGGAATTTAATTTCCATCTCTATTTTTCAATTCTCAGGTTCCAATCAATAGCACAAACAGAGAAAAAAGCACCTTCTAATGATAAAAAGCAGTTCCGCGACTGTCCTCGTTATTCGTACTCTTTTCTTATATAATTAGAGGAAAAGCAAAGGGGAGACGAATATGACGACGAAAAATAATGAGCTGTCATTGGAGCAGCGCGAAGAACTGCTTGGAACGTTGAAAGCGCGTTTTGAAAAAAACATGAACCGGCATGAAGGGCTGAAATGGGCGAAAGTACAAGATAAGCTTGAAACGAATATTGAAAAACTGTGGTCGCTCCATGAAATGGAAGCCACTGACGGTGAACCGGATGTTGTCGGCTATGATCAGCAGACGGGCGAATATGTTTTCTACGATTGTTCAGCGGAAAGTCCTAAAGGCAGAAGAAGCATATGCTACGACCGTGAAGCGCTGGAGTCAAGAAAGAAGCACAAACCAGAAAATAGTGCGATGGATATGGCAGCTGCCATGGGCATTGAAATGTTAACAGAAGAACAATATCGCGAGTTTCAGAAGCTTGGAAACTTTGATCTGAAATCGTCGAGCTGGGTGAAGACGCCTGATCATATTCGGAATCTTGGAGGGGCCATCTTTTGTGACCGCCGCTACGACACGGTCTTTGTGTACCACAACGGAGCAGAATCCTATTATGCTGCAAGAGGGTTCCGCGGCTCGTTACGGGTCTAAATCGGCGACAGGGAAACAAGGAAACGGTCCAAGAGTGATGTGTTCACGTGATTCCGGATTCTTTCCTTGCCAATTTGTCATTAGAACAAACGCTGCAGCGGTTTTTAGGCATACTGGATGGAAAGGAAGCATTTTGTTTCGTTGCGGTTCAAGAAGATAAGATTGTCGGGTTTGCGATCGGTTCATTTCCAGACTATGCCCCTGATGGGTTCGTAGGAGAGTTAAATACCGTCTATGTCATGCCTGATTTCCTGAACAGAGGAATCGGAAAGAAGCTGTTTTGCTCGGTGATTGAGCAATTTAAGGAATACCAAGTCAATTCGATGTTCTTGACAGTATTCCGGCATAATTTCGAAGCAAGAAAAGTGTACGAAGCTTTGGGTGGAACACTGTTAAAAGATTATCCTGCGACAATAAATGGCCAAGAACTCGAGATAACTATATATGGATGGTCAGATTTGTCGATACTTTCATTCTAGATTAGGACAAAGACCGATTGCTGCTCAATCGGTCTTTTCTCATTCCTCCTGTCCATCCATATATTGGCTTCCACGGACGCTTGATTTTTTTGTTAAAATTTCCTTGGAGTATCTAATTATGACAATCGAAGGAGCATCAAGATTTGAATCAACCAAAAGCAATTATCAAACGAAAATTCATCGGAATCCCATTGGCAATCATCATTTCACTTTTTATCTTGCCTTTGATCATAGGGATGGAGCAAAGCTATGGAGAATCATTGATTTCATACGGAGCATTTGCGCTTCCATTCATTCTATTATTTGGCGTGCCGGTACATATTATTTCTACATTCCTAGCCCTAAAAGTCCCTCGCTATAAAACGTTATTAAACTTTGTGATACATATTGGGTCCGCATACTTGGTGGCTTTCTTGCTGTTCAAAAGCGAATGGTACTTTATCAGTGTATGCACGGCATCAATTGCGGCGATCTTTTTCGCGGTCGATGAAGTGCTGTTCCGTCCGAACAATAGCCGAATAAAGAAGGTTCTGCTTTCTCTCGTGCCAATCGCAGTATGGGCAGCGGTATATTCACCGATTATGATTGGATCCATTCAAGCCAAACATACCTTAGCGGAGATTAATAAGGAAGGAAAGCCCATACCTGAAATCACGGTTAATGGTGAAACAAAAAGCTTCCTTAAGGCTACATATTGCTGGGACAGCGACAACAGCAGCGGCTGTCCGGAGAATGACCATCCTTTTCTCCTAGGCAAGCATGATAGTGAGAAGTATATATTCGATGCACCCGGAAAATCGAATATTTCCATTCATTTAAAAGGTACAAAGCAAGATTATAGTCTCGTCATCTATTACATTGAAGGAAATGAAACGAAGAAATTAACCACAAAAAAACATCAATTTAGCCTGCCGGCAGACGTTCCCGACCAATACGTCAAAGCCATGGTGATTACGGAAAACTCTAGGAAAATATCCTTATGGTTTGGCATTAGGCATTGATAGGTGGGGAAGCGAGTCCTGTGGGCTTGCTTCTTTTTTGTTTGGGGTTTTCTAATAAAAATATCATTTGGTGTTGATTAGAGCGAGCATCCTGCCGTGGATAACATAGCACCCATTGATAGATAGCAGCTACCTTACGAATTAAGTTTTTTTGAAGGAAAGCGGAAGGAGGGGCAACATGCAAAAGCCCCCTTAACGGCGTAACGTCGCTAAGGGGGCTATAATCGATCAAAAATAAAAAAGCACCTATTGAAAAAAAGATGCTTTCGTGGTAAATTTATATAGTTAATCGTTATATAATTAAAATTATTTAATATTTTCCCTATAATAATTATATAACAAAACCTGTTCGTTCGTCAACACCTGTATTATAAATTTTTTTCAAGGAGTGTTTGCCTATGGATCCATTATTTCAGCAGGAGCAAAAAAGAGTGGATAGCGTGATGGAAATCATCGAGGAGCAGATCGACCGGCTGGAGGAGGAAACCTCGCGTCGAAGAGATGAAGTCGTGAATATCCGCAGGCACTTTTGGGATGAAGTCAAGGTCAATACGGATACGTTCGATGACTATCTGGAGACGATCATCGGTTTGCGGCAGGAGGCTCAGGCTCTATCTGTCACCCAAAGCACCCATAGACATGCTTACAATAAATTGACTGCACTGCGGCGTATGCACGATGCGCCGTATTTCGGCCGGATTGATTTAGTCGAAGAAGGAGAATCGTCTCCAGAACCAATTTATATCGGAATCTCCACATTGACCGATAAGGAGGGGGATGATTTTCTCATCTATGACTGGAGGGCACCGGTCTCCAGTGTTTACTACGATTATGAGCCTGGTCCCGCCCGATACGATACACCGGGCGGGGAAATCAAAGGCGAATTGAAGAAAAAGTGGCAGTATTTGATCCGGGGCGGAGAGCTGCAGTCGATGTTCGACACCAGCCTCACCATCGGGGATGAAATTTTGCAGCAGGTGCTGGGCAAAGGCACGGATAAGCATATGCACAATATTGTCGCGACGATCCAGCAGGAGCAAAATCGGATCATTCGCCATGATAAAAAGCGGCTGTTGATCGTACACGGTGCAGCCGGCAGCGGAAAGACATCGGCTGCCCTTCAGCGGATTGCCTACTTGCTCTATAAATATCGAGACCGTCTGAACGCGGATCAAATCATTCTTTTTTCACCGAATTCGATGTTCAACAGCTATGTGTCCAACGTGCTGCCTGAACTCGGCGAAGAGAACATGCAGCAGGTGACGTTCCAAGAGTACCTAGTCAATCGCTTAAGCAAGGAATTTCAAGTGGAGGATCCTTACGAGCAATTGGAATATGTGTTGACCGCATCAGACGACCCACTATATGAGACAAGGGTCGCGGGCATTCACTTTAAGGCTTCCAACCGTTTCTTCGAGGAGATCCATTCATACAGAGGTTCCCTGGAAACGTCCGGAATGATGTTTAAGAACATTGTCTTCAGAGGAGAACCGATCGTGACAGCAGAGGAAATGAAAGAAAAATTTTATAAAATCCACTCATCGCTTCGTTTTCATAACAGGCTGGAGAAGTTGAAGGAATGGCTGATGAAGAAAATGACGGAAGTTGAAAAGGGAGAACGGACGAAACCATGGGTCGAAGAGGAAATCGAGCTGCTTTCGAACGCAGAATACCATAAGATGCGTACCATTTTAGCAGAAAAAAGCGGCTATAAAAGGGAAGAGATCGCCGATTATGAGGTGGAGCCCGAAGCACTTGCCCGCTTGATTGTCCGTCGGAAGTTCAAGCCGCTTCGCAAAAGAATCCGTTCCCTTCAATTTATCGATGTGAAAGGGATGTACAGGGAGCTTTTCGCTGGCCGACCACTGGAAAGCAGAATTCCTGACGAGTGGCCGGGGATTTGCAAGATGACGATTGAATTGCTGAATGAAGGGAAGCTTTCCTATGAAGACGCGACGCCGTATTTATTATTGAAGGAACTGATTTATGGCTTTCGGATCAATGGATCGATCAAGCATATCCTGGTTGACGAGGCGCAAGACTACTCCCCGTTCCAATTCGAGTTTTTGAAGCGGTTGTTCCCTTCGGCGAAGATGACGGTGCTCGGGGATTTCAACCAAGCGATCTTTTCACACGCAAGTGAAATGACGGATTTTCACGATTTGGAAAGCCTCTATGGTCCTGAGGAAACGGAAGTCATCAACATGACGCGGAGCTACCGATCGACCAAACCGATCATCGAATTTACAAGGAGCCTTGTTCCAAACGGAGACCGGATCCTTCCGTTTGAACGCGAAGGAAAGAAACCCGGGTTGATTCAATTGCAAAATCAGGAAGAGCTTCATCACAGCATTGAATCTAAAGTGGCTGAGCTTCGGGCCACTGGCTATCACAGCATCGCGGTCATCTGCAAATCGGCAGAGGAAAGCAGGCGTGCATACGAAGGCTTGTCCGGCATCGACGGCATTAAGCTCATGCGAAAAGGCGCAATGGAATACGAGCAGGGTGTGGTCATCCTCCCTTCCTATTTATCCAAAGGAATCGAGTTTGACGCAGTCATCGTGTATGATGCATCCGAAGAGGCCTACGGATCAGAGAATTTGCGCAGAACCTTCTACACCGTCTGCACCCGCGCGATGCATGAACTTCAGCTCTACAGCCTGGGGGCGCCAAGTCCATTTATGAAGAAAGCAATCGATGAAGAGTTTGTACGGGTTTGATACGAAAAAGCAAGGGGATGAGTCCTCTTGCTTTTTTTGATTCGCCATCAGGATGATCGCTTTCTGAAGGACTGACGACGAGCTTATGGGGTATATTTCTGAATGCAAGAATAAATAAATGCTATTCCATTAAAGGGCCATTAATGGAACAACTTTTAATACGGTGTAGACTTTATATTGTGCAACAAAAGATTTTGTGAAATGAAAAAACGAACGCATTTTAAAGGAAAGTGGATTAATTTTCAGAGGTCGTCATCTACAATTATGGACAAATTGTTAAATAATAGTGAACGAAATTTATAGGAATTTTACATTCGGATTCGAAAACGATAGCGTGAAGGAATTGATTTGGCTATGAAACAAGGAAAAAGGTTTGGCCGCTAAAATAATCATTACTCTTAAAATCACAAACACTTTCACTAATCATATACTAGTTAGTAGAGGTGGTAATATTTAAGGAGAGATACAATGAAAATTAATAGGAAGAAGCACTTCCATAATAAAAAGTGTGTACTAATACGTAAGAAAAAGATTTTTGCTTACGTAACTAACTTTGGCGATGATACTGTTTCAATGATAGATACCAAAAATGATAAAGTTACAGGTACTATTCCAGTGGGAGATCAACCAGATGGGATTACTATTTCCCCTCTAGTTAAACATGCATATGTTTCCAATACTAATAATAACTCTGTTTCAGTTATAGATCTTTCTAGCAACAAGGTGGTCAATGAAATACCTGTTGGTGAGGGGCCGGTCGGCATAGCTGCGACTCCCAATGGAAGAAAAGTGTATGTAGCGAATTTCGGTGGTACAACCGTCTCAATCATTGATGTATGCAAGCAAACAGTGAAAAATATAGAAGTAGGAAATAACCCATTTGAGGTGGCATTTAGTCCAGATGGTAGAAAGGCATATGTTGCTGTAACAGTAAGTAACTATGTTGCAGTAATAGATACAAAAAAAGAATCAGTTATAGATAGGATTCCAATAACTGATGGAGAATTCCCACGAGACCTTGCGGTAACTCCGAATGGGAAAAAGCTATACGTGGCCAATCGCGGAAGAGGTGAGCCTAGTACGGTTTCTGTTATTGATCTTAAGGAAAATTTAGTGACGAATACAATAAATGTAGGTATTAGACCGAATGGTGTAGCTGTTACACCAGATGGGAAGAAGGTTTATATAACTAATATTAGTAGTGATAATGTAACAGTAGTGAATGCATTTGATGATTCAATTATTGCTACGATTGATGTTGGAGATGGTCCAACGGATGTTTGTATTACCCCCAATGGAAAAAAGGCTTATATCACTAACTTTAATGCAGGGACCGTCTCGGTTATTTGTATTAGAACTGATATGGTTATTACTACGATTACTACAGGAAAGCAAACAAGCGATTGTGCTATTACTCATTCATGTTTTCCTTCACTTCGTATAGACAATTCAAAAACTGATTAGAAAAGACTTTTTGATTGAACTGCTGAATGAAGGAAAGCTTTCCTGCGAATACGCGACGCCATATGAGGCGCAGGACTTTCTATACCGTGCACCCGCGCGATGCATGAACTCCCGCTCTACAGCCTGGGAGAGACAAGTTCATTTATAAAAAAAGCAATTGATGAAGAGTTTGTTCAGGTTTGAGAGGAAAAGGCAAGGGGATGAGTCCTCTTGCTTTTTTTTATTTGAGCGAGAAGAGTATTGATGTGATTTAGAAATTAATGGATAATTGTTGGTGAAATGATATCCAGTCCGGAAATGTAAGATCATCCTTTCGAGGAGAAAAATGTAAGATGATCCTTTCGAGGAGAAAAATGTAAGATCAGCCTTTCGAGGAGAAAGAGGTAGTGATATGGAAATAAAGAATAAGAGAGTTTTAGTAACCGGGATTACAGGTACACTTGGAAAAAGTGTGGCGATGCGTTTAATGGAAGAAGCGGAGGAAGTAAGGGGGCTTGTGAGAAATACAATTTATCCTGAAACATATAAAGGATTGACCGTAGTTCAGGGAGATCTATCAAATAAAGATTCATTACTAGAAGCCTTAAGAAATATCGATATTGTGGTACATTGTGCAGCGTACTTGGGTGATGACTTAGAGGAAGCCATGAAATCAAATGTGGTTGGTGTTGAAAATTTGGCAAGTGCTTCATTAGAAATGGGTGTGCAGAAATTCATCCATATCTCCACGGTATCTGTTTATGGTGAACCAAATCAAGGGCACATAAGCGAAGCTCATCCTATAGTACAAGCCCACGAAGAACCTTACATTCACACAAAAGATCAATCTGAACATATTTTAAGAAAATATGTGGAGAAAGGTCTCGATGTGGTTATGTTAAGACCAGGTTCAATTTGTGCAGAGGAAAACTCTTATTGGGGGGACAGACAGGTTGATAGAATGATAAAAGCTGATGTAGTAGATTGGGTGCATCCTGAAGATATGATCGCTTGGATACATACTGATAATTTAGCTGAACTAATTCATTTAGTGATTAGAAAAGCAAAAAGTGGAGAAGTTTTTAATGCCATTGATGGCAACTTTCCTGAAATGGAATTCCGTCAGAAAATAATCAAGACTTTAGGAAAGAACCAAAAGATACCGAATAGAGATGTAGAGCGTCCGATCTATTCTAACAAAAAAATTATGGACCTAGGTTATAATCCAACAAAAACATTTGCTGAAACAATATCAAACTTAGAAAATATGGCTGCCAAGAGTAAATAACAGCACAACTTACTCAAGAAAAATTAAAAGTATATTTAAAGTAACAGAATTTCTTGTTTTACTATATGGCGCATTAGCTGAAGTGACCTTCGTTTAAGGGCAGGATAATGGATAAGAAATAAAGGAGGAGGTACTGGTGGAGTTAGTATTTATTAGACACGGACAAGGAGAACACACATTGGATTTACCAGCGAGTTTACAAATTCAAGACCCTGCTTTAACTAGACAAGGTGCATTTCAAGCCGAATCACTTCAAACTCAAATTACTCCAACTGAAAGAGATATTATAGTCATCAGTCCTGTTAGAAGAACATTACAGACAGCATACATTTTAAGCGAAGGCATAAGGTGCAGAAAAATCGTGAGCCCACTCGTTTCACCAAGAATGTTTCCTCAGAACCCAGAGTGGAAAACACTCCCTTGTGATAAGGTTTTAAATAAGAAAGTGATTAAAGAAGAGTTTCCGGGATTCACTATTGAAGAGGGCCTTTCAGAAGAGCTGTGGACTTCTGGAATCAATACAATGGCTGAACAAGAATTTAATGTACTTGCACAAACTTTTCTTGATTGGTGTAAAAGCCAAAGTGTTGAGCGTATATACGTGGTGTCACACGATGGGACGATCACTTCGTATAGACAATTCATTGTCGGAAAAAAACTGACCAGAAAAGACTTTTTAAAGGATGCAGGATGGATTAAACAAAGTTGTTAATCTTCAGCAGAAGGGGGCTTTTCCTCAAGAAAAGCATACCATCTTTTTTTTAGGATAGCTTTTTCATTTGATATTGGCTTGGATTGGCAAATAAACAGTTCAATTTAAAAGAAATCATCTATTTACGATAATTCTTTTAGGATGTGATTATTAAATGAGCTCCTTTGTTTTTTTAGCAACAAATTATGAAATGCCAGAAGTAGATAATACAAATGCTAAATATATTACTGTTAAGGAAGCTATTGATTTAGGAATAAAACCACATGAATTGGTGCCTTGGGAAAAGATGGACCCTAATGCCCGAATTTTATACGTTGAAAATGAAGATGATTTAAATGAATTGGTCATTAGTAAGGATTACTCCTATAACGTAAGAGAATATACAAGTTATGCGTTTATTTATAAAGTGGATTTTATTTTTACGGAATTAAGGACTATGCAATTTCTAGAATATCTAAAAGCAAATATCAAAGAAGGGCAAAAACTAGAAATATGGAGAGTATGGATTGGTCAAGGAGATGATGAACTTCATATACCATATACTAGATATAGTTATGAGGAATTATCCCTAAATCATTTAATACCATTGTTTAATTGGGAGCACGAAAAATTTAAATTGCAAAATTGTTTAGTAATAGAAAGATAAAGCAGATGATTGTGTTAAATCACCTGCTTTTTATTGTTATTTTTATTGCGTTTTATAGTATCAATTCAGTTGTGAAATGACATTTTCTACTTCAAAACAGAACCCGTTATAATCCAATATCGGGCTTTTTTTTGCTGAAGAAAATTATTGTAGGGATAAAATGTTTTTCAGTTAACATAAATAAGAAAATTTATTTATAATTAAAAACCTTAGTTGCCTTCTTTTTCTCATCGATCCATAAAATAGATTTATACTTTCCTTTTTTCAAAATAATGCTTTGAAGTGAAAATTGCCTTCCAGAAGAAAAACTGGCATCCCAGTTCTCTTCCCTTATAAGATCACCCGTTTTAACTTCTACGATTTGTAGAACTGCATGATGCCCTGCTCCAAGTTTATTTGGGAATAATAGGACAGCCCACAAACCCTCCTTGGTCTTTACATTTGACACAGAATCAAGAAGTTGTCCATCTTCCATATCAAAGTTATAGCCCAGCTTGATTTGATAATCAGAAGGAAAAACCACCTTTGTCTGTGGATGGAAATAGAAATTAATGACTTTATAAACAATGAAAGCAGCTAAACAGCATAAGATCATGCTCGAAACGATTACAATCTTTTTTTTCATCTTTTCCTCCTGCAATAAGAAAAAAACTCCTAGTATCCCTGAATTTCTTTTATGCTTCTCCCGCCCAAAAAAGCATGTCCCATTTTTAGTTTGAGAACAGTCTTAAATCCATATTTTTGATAGACTTTTTCTATTTTTTCATTAATCGGAAACACCCAAAGGTTTTCTATCCCCTTTTTAGCAACTTCCGCTTGAATATGATGAATCAAATCACCGATTAATCCTCGCCCTCTATATTCCGCCAAGGTGGCAACGCTTTCCATTCGTGCCTGATGATCATGAATAAAAATACAAGCTGTTGCACAAGCAATGCCATCATACCGTAGTAAATAATAGATAATGCTAGGATGATTAAATTCTACCTCAAAAGCTTTTTCCCTGACGGCTTGGCCGCCAAATTCTTTAATACTGCATTCGATATGTAATGCTTCTGAATAATTCGCTTCTGTCACCAATTCGATTGTAATTTCCTTGCGTGTTTCCTTTTCCAAAACCTTTTGATCCCACAATTGAACAGGGCTGATTAATTCTTCGAATCCGAATTGATTCCATTTCAGTCGATCAACCAATTCTTGTTGGGCATCTAGATCATAAATATAGAATCTAGGTATGATTTTTCTGGAAGTAAAGAAATTAGTCACTTCATCAATGACCAATTGAGGATTATCGATCACGGTGCTGACATGTGCATGATTTGCGTCATAATAATTTACTTGACTTTCATTGTGAAAAATTGCACCCCAGGACGTATCTATACGTTTTGCATTGATCTCAAGAAATGCTGAATCAAGTGAAATAACGTCTTTTAAGTTCATCATTTTAATACTCCTTAACATGTTTGGATATTTATTAAATTTTAACATAAAAATCCAATTTACATTAGGAAATCCCGCTTTGGCCCTTTTTTGCTGAATAAATTATTGTAAGGATAAAAGGAATTTGAAATAATTGGTATTAGATGAATGGCGAGATCGTTGACCTAGCAAAAAATAAATAGAAAATGCTTAGGAGGCTGGGAAGATATTATGACAGAGGATTTTTATTGTGATGAAGTATTGAGCGGCAAAACCAAGGTTAATAGAGTATTGGAGACAGATAATGTATTGGCTTATTATCATACAAAACCTTTCTACCCGGTTCATATAGTTGCAATACCAAAGAAGCACATCTCTTCATTGATTACATTGGATGAAAGTGATAACGAATTGTTGCTTGAACTATTGGGTGTAATTAGAAAAGTTGCTGCCATGGTTACCGAAGAACACGGTGCTTGTAGAGTGATTACGAACCTGGGTAAATATCAAGATTCCAAGCACCTTCATTGGCATGTAGTCTCTGGAAAGCCATTGGGGTGAGTTATTAGGCTAACGACGCAGTAGAATTAAGAAAAAATGTGAGATTTTGGAGGTGCTTAAATCGCGAAAAGCTATTTTTATTGTAATTTTGGGAGTTATATTGGTTGGATGCAGTCATTATAAGACTATGCATTCTTCTGGAGAAAGTGCCCACTGGAAAGGGGAATACTCTGCGAAATATAATGATTCAAAAGAAGATACGAAATATTTTTTTAGCTTCAAAAATGCAAAAAAGGATACTCTGTTCAAGGACTTCGCGGTTGATATAAATGGAAAGGAATATAAAGGAGAGTACAATAAAGGAACGTACAAAGTTTCCACTTCTTGCTCTGGAGTCTCAGGAGCTTGTCGAGATCCTGAAAATGAACCAATCAAGGTATCAATTAATTGGGATGATAAATATAAAGAAACCTTCTTTTTAAAACCAGATAAATAAATTTTTAGTGCGATAGATGAAGATTGGGGAGCTTATCTCCAGCTTTATTGATATTCCATATTGTGCGGTTTTACGGAATAAAGCAAGTAAGCGGGGGAGTATATAATAGAATGCAAAGCCTCATTAAAAAGTTCATTTTGGATAGAACCCAACTATTAAAAATTGAAGAGTTGAAATTGCCAGAGCAAGCGATCAATGAGTTTGATGAATTATACAGTAGATTGATATCAACAGGCGATGGCAATGAAATTACTTATAATAGCAGCTACCCTTTATTTCTGTTTTTGAATTACGTCATTGAGAATAAAAATGTACTAGTACACGGCTCGAATCGTTCTTCAATCGACAATTTTGAACCAAGAGATAGTTCTCTCTTTAATGGGAAACCGATTAAGGCGATCTTTGCCTCATCTGACGGCGTATGGTCGTTGTTTTTTGCCGTGATAAATAGAAAAGGGTATGAGGGCTCGATTCGTAATCTATGTTTGACGGTCCCTACGAATATAGGCATAAAACGGTATTATTATTTTTCAAAGAATCATCATAACGCAGGAGATGCTTGGACAAATGGAACGATATATTTTTTCTCAACTTATCATTTCAAACAAGGCGGGATCAGGGATGAGTGGGTGTGTGAAGAAAAAATAAGACCACTTGCCAAGTTATCGGTTACCCCGGATGATTTCCCTTTTTTAGATAAAGTCAGCATCCATAGCGAAACAGATTCAGCGGTCAAAACGATTTTGAAAGCAATATTTATTCGGAAATAACTATTAGGGGCATTGTGAAAATTTTACGTCGAACAGACTTTTGGGATTTTATGTTAAACTTAAAATGAATATATTTAGTTTTAATCACAATTAGTGAAGGAGGTATTTGGTGCCTAGAAGGGCGAAAATCTTAACTTTTATAGTCATTATTTTATTTATTGGACTATGTTTTAAAGCAATTCCTGTGCTCGCCACAGGAGGAGGCAATTTACATCAAGAAATTCATTGGATGGTATATGGTTATGACCGGGTATGGTATCATGACCGAACTTATTTACAACCAACCAAAGAGTATACGCCCACACAAGCAGTTCAAAAGTTTGGCCAAGGAAAAAGGCTTTATCCAACTGGGGAAAAGGTGATTGGACTCCCTGTTTATTCCTCACACAAAAAACAAGATGGATTGACGACTCTATTAATCCTCAAAAAACATAATGGGAATTTTATCGTTTATACGCTTAGCGGTGGTCCCTAATATTTTTCCTGAAATCAGAAAAGCAGTTTCGTTTTCACCTTAAACGGAACTGTTTTTGATTGGGATACCGGGTTGATCTATTTAATTTTATTGAAAAAGGGATGGAGAATAAAAGTTAAATTTAATAATTTCAATTAGGTGGGGATCATAATAGACACTTATAAATTTATTTTATTTGATTTAGACGGGACGCTTTCAGATCCAAAGGTTGGAATAACTAAATCGGTCCAATATGCGTTGCATAGAATGGGGATTGATGAGCCTGCTGTTGACAAACTAGATGGTTTTATTGGGCCGCCATTGCAGGTTTCATTTAAAGAACACTTTCATTTTAATGAAGTAGATACACAAAAAGCGATAGATTTGTATAGGGAAAGATTTAAGGAAAAAGGAATGTTTGAGAATAAGTTGTATCCCCATATTTCATCACTATTAAAATTACTACAAGAACAGGAATTTACTTTAATTGTGGCCACTTCTAAACCTACTGTATTTGCTGAGCAAATATTAAAGCATTTCAAGATTGAGAAGTATTTTGATTTAGTTGTAGGAAGTGAACTTGATGGAACAAGAGCGGGGAAGACACAAATCATTCAATACATATTAGATTATTATCAAGAACATAGACGCAGTGATTTTGTTATGATCGGAGACAGAGAGCACGATATTATCGGGGCAAATAATACTGGTATAGCTTCTATTGGCGTGACATATGGATATGGTTCTTATGATGAATTAAGACAGTCAAACCCTACTAATATAGTAGAAAGTGTGGAGGAGTTAAAAGGTTTTCTGATGGGGACTGGATGAAAGGCCGGAGGGACGAGGAACCTGTCTCTCCGTCCCTTCCTGCTTCACTCGATTCTTTCATTCATTTCAGTTGCTAGTGCATCAAATAGATGAATGTAAATATCTTTTATATGGTTATAAATTTCAACGGCGATTGCTTCATCATAGGTGTGTGGGGTCCGGTTACGATCTTCGAGCATTTTAAGCCATCCATCACCCTCTTTAATCAGTCCATTTTTAAAAGCTTCCCTGATGGTCTTCCTTGGACTGGGAACTTCTAAGATCCCATTGAATTCTAAATAGGCTTTCATGATCTTCCAGGATAGTTCATAAGTAAATTCAAAACGTTGGATTGTGGCGTCAATGACGATATCATCCTTTGCCGGATCCCTTTCCAATGATTCATGGAGCTTCTTTATGGCTCTTTCTAAATCGACTAATTTATCGCTTACCTTATTCAAATTATCCACCACTTTTCCATTAGGATTTGTTAAAAATATGGTTTTGCCTTCTTTATCTATGTATCCCTTTAGATTGCTATTGCCGATTTTTTGGTAATCTAAAACATCGAACGAATAGATGATGTCAGATTCCGAAAGGTCATCCATAATACTGAAAATAGTTTCATTATCCCTTCTGAACACGATTGCTAGGTCTATATCCGATGGAAAGGATAAGGGGACAGGTTCCGTGTCCCAGCTAAGAAAATAAATTGAGTTAACAAGTGTTAAGGGGACATTTAAATAAAGCAATAGGCTTATAAATGATAAAGTGATTAAATCATATGACTAAATACAGCGAGGAAATCTGGCATGGGACAACCATTCTCGCTATTCCCAAGTTCCCTTGATTCTATAGCCAAACCTACCTTATTAATAATCTTTTTTTGCAGTCGATCCATCGGGCTTAAATGTTAATACGGTAACTACTTTTGTTTTCTTCGTAACATATGATAAAGTGGCCATTTTAGCTTTGGATCCATTCCAAATTATGGTGAAATTTATTCCGGAATTCAAATTTTTAAATCTATCAATATCTATGTCTCCTGGCGGTATGTCACTTTTGGGCACCATTGAATTGTTATATAGCTCAAATTTCCATGCATCTAATTTAATCCCCTCTGGATCTTGAATACTTAAGGTCTCGTAACGATTCCCGAAGGTTTTTTTACCTCGTCCCTCGTCATTCCTACAGAGAAATTAGATTTTAACTCTTCCACCTTATTATTTATGGTAGCCTGACTCGGCAGCGAAAATGCTTTTTATTTTGATGTATTGTGCGATCAATTTTGGAGGTGGAGTTGCCTTCAGAAGTGGAAATATCATTAATGCCACTTTGATGAATTCCTAGACCGATGACAAAGAGACAAATTAAAGAAACAACTACTGTACTTATTACTCTCGGAAAAAAAGTTTTATTTAATATCTTCTTCTCATTTAAATTGCTGATTTGTTCCATAATATTTTCTTTTTCTTCGTTCTTGAAAATCGGATAAGGACTGATTGAATCATCAATGAAATTCTTGAATTTTTTATTCTTCATCAAAGATCCCTCCTAACTTTCGTTCAAGAATATTTCGGCCTCTTGCTAGTCTTGTTCTCACAGTTGAAGAGTTTATGTTAGTGATTGCAGCTATTTCGCTTAAACTAAAATCTTTATAATAATACAACAAAATAATTTCTCTATATTTAATAGGCAGCTTAAATACTTCAGTTGAAATATAGTTGCTTCGTTCTTTCATAATAAATTCTTCTTCTACACTGTTATCATGTTTTATGAAAAATAAATTATTAGAAAGAGTTGTTTTTTTGTAATGCCAAGATCTTAAATAATCCTTGGTTTTATTGACTGCAATTTTATAAATCCATGTTTTTAAGCTTGATTTTTCTTTAAATGTATCAATTTTTAAGAATACAGTGATGAATACCTCTTGCGTTAGATCTTCAGGTTGCTGCCATTCTCCAACGTAGCTAAAAATTAAACGCTTAATTTCTTAACCAAAGGCATTCATCAAATTCCGCAAAAAGTCTTCTTTACTTCCATATGCTTTTTGTTCCAGCAAGGATAACCACCCCGAGATATTCCATTTAGCTTTATAGACGTAGCCCTACTGTAAAATGTCCCATTTCCCCTTCCCTTTCTAAAATTTTTTCATCAAAAGCAGACTATTACTAATGTTATTTATATTTTCACATTAGAATAAAGCGCACCTTCATTTTCAAAGTCAGCATTTGTTCAGTGCAAAATAAAAGTACAGAGGTTTGAAATGATTTTGTACATAACTTTGCAATAAAAAAGACTTGCCAGCCCCAGGGGGACGAGGAGACAGTTCCCGTGTCGCGGCATTGAAACCAAATTGAGCTAGTGAATGTTATTCGAGCGAGGCACCTGCATCCGCCCCTCACGGATTGATAGCTGCTTGAATAATAGTTTCCAATATTGTAAAATAATTAAAGTTTTAACTATTCTGAAAAAGAGGGGTGGAAGGGATGAACTTTAAAGATTCGCGTTTGCCGATTAACCCCATTCATTCTTTTTACTATATGAATTTTAATATTAGGAGTCAAAGTTCAATATACTTTGGCTCTTTTATTTTGAGGAGGATCCTATGACCAGGTATAAAAGAGTTTTAATTAAACTAAGCGGTGGGGCATTAGCAGATGAAAACGGCGAAAGCTTCGGAGTGGACAATTTAGAACACATAACCAATGAGATCATATCCCTGGTCAAAATCGGTGTGGAAGTTTCTATTGTGGTCGGAGGCGGCAATATCTTCAGAGGGAATCTAGCAAGCCAATGGGGGATCGACAGGGTCGAGGCTGATAATATTGGCACTCTAGGCACGATTATAAACAGCCTGATGCTGAGGGGAGTGCTGAAAGCGAAGACCAAAAAAGAAGTGCGGGTGATGACATCCGTGCCCGCACCGTCTGTAGCAGAACCGTATATTCGCTTAAGGGCGATGCACCATTTAGAGAAAGGTTACATCGTTATTTTTGGTGGAGGCAATGGTCAACCGTTTGTGACGACCGATTATCCAAGTGTACAGCGGGCTGTCGAAATGAATTGCGAAGCACTATTTGTTGCGAAACAGGGTGTGGACGGTGTATTTACTTCTGATCCGAATGTCGATGAAGACGCCAAAATGTATCGTCACTTAAACTATCATGATGTAGTTCGAAATAATATAAAGGTTATGGACCAATCAGCCCTATTGCTTGCCAGGGATTTTGAATTGCCTGTCCATATCTTTAATTTTAATCAAGCAGGCGCAATGGAAAGACTATGTTCTGGAGAGGAAATAGGCACCTTAATCGGCCTTGATGAAACCGCTTTGCAGGAGTGATTCGATCTTCAATGCCCAAGGGGACAGTTCCATGTCCCGGTAATGAAGCCAAAAGGAAAGGGACGAGGAACCTGATCCTCCGTGTCGATGTTTCATAAATAAAATTGGTAATTAGTTAAAGGCAGGCCAATTGAAAAAGGAGAACCTAAAGTGGAGAATCTTAAAAATATCATAAACTGGGTAGAGGATATAAGAGAAAAAAATAAGAGTAGTGCTTCTTCGTTATATATACTAAAAAATAACGAAGTGATTTTAGAACATTATTGTGGTTATCATTCTAATTCTGCTGGTGCACTTCCCATCAGCACATCTTCTCGATTCAATGTAGCATCTGCAAGAAAAAGCTATCTCGGTTTAGCAGTGGCATATGCTCTTTATGAAGGGAAAATAAAAAGCCTTGATGACTTCGCAACTGAATATTTAGAGGAAATGGATGAACAGCTCCTTGGGAAGACCACATTACGGCATCTAGTCACTCATTCCCACGGGTTACACGAAAAAGACGATGGTACTATTTTTAGAGAATTTGCCCCAGGGCATGGGTGGGCTTATAGAGGGATTAATGTGTTAATGATGACGGAGCTGGTAAATAAACTTTTTAATAAAAGCTTTCCGGAACTATTAAACGAGAGAGTATTTATCCCTTTAGGTTTACAGAATACTGGTTGGCAAACCACGGAGGATGAAGCACTGGTAAAAGAAATTATTAATCCAGATGAAGAGGGGCATTATAAGTTGGGGAGTTCCAGTGATGGGACACAATCCAACCTGTATACTACGGCCTCAGAGTTTGCGCAATGGGGAAATCTACATTTAAATAAAGGCTTTGGGAATGGCAAACAGATCATTCCAGAAGAAGTTATCAAAATTGCGACTCAAATTCATAGTCCCTCTTACCGGAATCATAACCTCCCTCAAAATGGAATGTTCTGGTATGTACAGGGGGCTCCTGCCAAGTACAGCGAGATCGGGGATAGGGTCCCAAAAGGTTCTTATCAAATATTAGGAATAACAGGGCCAACTCTATTAGTTATTCCCCAATACAATTTGGTCGTGGCAAAAATGTATAACAAGCGCTATAACTACGGCGGGGACAATTATCTTTATTACTTAAAAGAATTTAGTAATATCGTGGCTGATACATTTAGAGAATAATTGTTTTGAAGAAAATATACTTTGAGTAACGGTGAAAAAACTGCTAACGCTACGTTTTAGCAGTATAACGTACATTTAGTTAGATAAGAAAAATTTCTCTTTTATATTCTTGGAATTAATTGTATTATTATCTTGTCAGGAAGTATAAGGAAACGAAGGAGGGGATTGTGATGAAAACAATAAAAAAAATAAAGCAAATTGATACGATGGTTTCTTTCCCCTCATTAAACACGTAAGAAATAATAGCTATTATTAAAACAAACAAGGCCTTCGTATGAAACGGAGGTCTTTATTTATGTTTTATTTTCCATCCTGATAAAAGCACAATCTATTACGAATATAAGGAGAGAAATGCTATATGGAGATTAGAAGATATAGATCAGAAGACGAAGAAGGATGGGTTCGCTGTAGAGTACTTTCATTTTTAGATACAGCTTACTTTGATAACGTATTAAAGGAAAAAGAAACATACGATTATCCATCGATTGAGTTAGTAGCCGTGATCGATAATCAAATTGTAGGTTTATTGGATATTGAGTATGAAACGCAGGAACGTACAGTTTGTTCAAGGGGAAAAGGAATGGGTGGAATGATGTGGCATATAGCGGTCCATCCGGATTTCCGCCGAAGAGGGATAGGAGGAAAATTACTCTTAGAAGCTGAAAGAATTTCTAAAAACATTGGATTGAACCGTATTGAAGCATGGACGAGGGACGATGAATGGGTGAATCGATGGTACGAGCATAACCATTTTAAAAAAGTAGAATCGTATCTTCAAGTATTCATTGATGGTGGAGAAGAATTAAAGGGAGTAATCAAAACTGAAATTCCTAAGTTATACCCTGTTCAAACATTTGCTCATTATATCGGTGAGGATATAGGGATGATTAAGCGTTCATTCAAGCGAGTGCACGAATGCTATTGTTTCGAGAAGCAGTTGGTATAGCTTTTAAATCAACGGGGAATTGCTGAAGATCGGATAATGGATCTTCAGCTTTTTCTTTATTGGAATAAATTTCTTGATATAAACAAAGTGATTTGAAATAATTGGTAATATGTTGGCGGTGAGATGAGAGATTATCTTGTAGGATCAATATGCTCTATAGTTTTGTGGGGGAAATTGAGATGACACTATTAGTCGAGGGGACAGGGGACGTGTCCAGGTCATGAAAAATAAATGTTATTGGAACAAAAGTTCAAAGGGGGATGAAGATTCATGAATTATAAAATTAGAAAAAGAACAAAAGAAGATGTCCATGAATTCATTACTTGGACGTATGACGGCATATATTCTTTTTACGATAATAATATTCAAGAAGAAAAGATTAATGGATTCCTTCAAAGCATAGATAATGATCAGTTCTATTCAGTCATCGATGATCAAGGTCAATTAATAGGGAATTGTGAGTTCTTTAATGTAGGGGAAGCTCCTGAAGAGATTTTAGCGGTTGGTGTTCAAATGAAACCTTCTTTGACTGGAGAAGGGAACGGTTTAACGTTTATACAAGCAATCATTGACCAAGGGAGAGAACTTCTAGGCTATGACCACTTAGAACTGGCAGTGGCTCACTTTAATAAGCGGGCAATAAAACTTTATGAAAAGGCAGGCTTTAAAAGAAAGGGAGACTTTCAAAATAATATAAGAGGTGAAAACTATAATTTCATCATAATGGAAAAGGATTGGGGAGAGTAAGTTTGATGGGATTAATGTTTAATATTTTTGTGGAACTTACTTATTAAACAAACGCCGTAGGTTAGCTGTAAGTGGTTTTTGTTGTTAATCATTCACAAAGGTGTGTTCTTATGGATGTTAGAAGAGCGGGAAATGAAGATGCTCCAGGAATTGCGAAAGTTCACGTTGATAGTTGGAGAACGACTTATAAAAACATAATGTCAGATGAGTTTTTAATGAAGATATCATACGAACAAAGAACAGATTTATGGAATAAAAATATTTCTAAAGATGGTAATTATGTATTTGTAGCAGAAAATAATAATGGAGATATTGTTGGATTTGCGGATTGTGGAAAGAGAGAAAATAATGAGGTAGAAGACTCTGGTGATTTAACATCTATATATATCCTTGAAGAATATCAAGGAATAGGAATTGGAAAAGAGCTAATGAAACAACTATTTCTTCAATTCCAAGAATTGAACTACAATAAGGTTTTTGTGGAAGTATTAAAAGATAATAAAGCACGTTTTTTCTATGAATTTTACGGTGCAAAATTACTAAAAACAGAAAAAATAAAAATTGCTAGTGTTGAATTAGAGCTTCTCATATATGGATGGGATAATGTTAAAGATGTTGTTATTTAATCATTTTATTTTCACTATCGGGGCTTTAATTGAATGAGTTATATATCATATCAAATCAAAAAGCTCTTAGGTTTGAATATTTCCTAAACTTTATTATTTATTATGATATTTGTATTGCGCCATTCAATTAAAGGTGAATAAAAAAGGAGGCACTAAATGGTTTATAAATGGGAAACGTGCCCTTCTAAGGTTAGAGCTATTATATTTAATCTAAAAAATGAAATTATGAAAATACTTAACGAAGATATTATTGGTTTTTATATTCATGGTTCTTTGGCTATGGGAGGATTTAACCCGAAGAAAAGCGATATTGATGTTTTAGTCGTCACTCCAAAATCAATAAAAGTTGATGCGAAAAGGAAATTAGCGAAGCTCTTATTAATGTATTCTAATTCTCCATTTCCAATAGAAATAAGCTTTATCAACAAAGATCAATTAAAAAACTGGCTTCATCCTTGTCCCTTTGATTTTCATTATAGTGAGGTTTGGAGAGGGAGGTATGAAAATGATTTGTTAAAGGGAACAGACAATTTTTTAAACGACAGTATTAACACTGATCCAGATTTAGCAGCTCATGTAACTATAACCAAAAATAGAGGAATATGTGTAGAAGGCAAACCTATTGACCAAGTGTTCCCTTTAATTCCATGTGGAGACTATACAGCCTCAATAATTGGAGATTTTCAAGAGTGTATAGAGAATATTGAAGAAGATCCAACTTATTGCACGCTAAATTTGATTAGAGTGTTTTGGTATTTAAAAGAGGGAGTCATTTCATCTAAGCAGGAAGCTGGGGAATGGGGATTATTAACACTCCCGAAAGAGATGGGGGATACAATTAAAAAAGTAATCGATTGTTATGGAACGGAAAAAGATGCTAATGGTTTTGAAAAAGATGAACTATTGGTGATAAAAGATTATATAGCGAAAAATGTCCAAGCATTGAAAAAGGGTTTATAGAGTAGTTTTTATGGGGTGAGTGAATTGGGATTCGATGATATTAACATGAAAGAAAGAATGAAGCATTATCATGTGATGGGTTTAAGCCTTGCTTTGATTGAAAATGGAGAAGTTAGCGTGGTTGATCAATATGGTTTGAATGAAACAGGAACCACGAATGCTGTAAAAACAGATTCCATCTTCAATGCCTGTTCAATAAGCAAGTTCTTAACAGCGATGATCGTTATGGTGTTAACAGAAAAGGGAGTGCTTGATTTAGATGAGGATGTAAACAGTAAGCTGAAATCTTGGAAAGTTCCTGATTTTGAACTTATTACTAGTAAAAAAGTGACTTTGCGTCATTTACTGAGTCATCAATCAGGAATTATCGATCCAGATGATAGTATTTCTGAGCTCAATCCTAGAGAAGGAATTCCTTCAATGGTTGAGTTACTTGAAGGGAAGACACCATATTGTAAAGCGCCAATTAAGGTGACTTTTGAGCCTGAAAGTGATTTTCACTATTCCGATGCTGGATTTTGTATTATACAAATACTGATTGAAGATGTAACCGGAAAGTCTTTTGAAGATGTAGCAACCGAACAAATCTTTAATCCGTTAAAAATGGACAATAGCTTTTTCGCGAAAACTACAGAATTAAACGAGACCTTTTCCTGCGGGCATAACAAAGCTGGCCATTTAGTTGATGGAAAATATACTGTTTATCCTTATCCAGCGGCATCTGGACTATGGACAACCCCTGCAGATCTAGCGAGATTGGTAATCGAATTAATGAATTCATTAAAAGGTGAAAGTGAAATTGGACTTTCTCAGCTGAAGGCATCAGAGATGATTCACTCTCAAGGTTGTAAAGAGTGGACGGGGCTTGGCGTATTTTTAGATGGTGCAGAAAAAGGAATTGAAATTTCATCCCTTGGGTGGGGAGTCGGCTACCAATGTATGATGGCTGCTGCTCCTTATATGGGGAGTGGTTTGGTGATCATGACGAATACAGATTCAGGCGTTCATCAATTGGAAGGAATCATAGGAGAGGTTTATCGCTCCTTTACCTCTTGATACCATTGATTGACTGTTGAAAATGTAAATGAGGAGCATCGATATATGAACCCAAAAGCTGGATTTAATAATGCGTGGGACGGAACAAATCCCTCTGCCCCGCCATAATGCATAGCCTCGTCACTTTTTAAGGAGTAAGAAACAATTTCCAATAAGCCAAACAGATAATAACACAAAACCAAGAAATAAATCCAAACACCGCGACAATTGTAGTTTCGGACCACCCATATTTTAAGCCAAAGTGATAATGGATGGGAGTCATTCTAAAAATACGCTTATGAGTAAGTTTAAATGACGCGACTTGTAAAATAACCGAAAGTTGTTCAGCAAAATAGATAAAGAACAAAATGGGAATTAAAATTTCAACTTTTTCAATGACAGCAAGAAATGAAAGCGATCCCCCGATAGCTAATGAACCAGTATCCCCCATAAAAGCTTTGGCAGGATATATATTATAAATGAGAAATCCGAGTAAACATCCCATCATAATCAAGCAAAAAAGCTGCACCTCTGGTCTGTCTGAAACCACAAAAAAGAAAAAGTATGTAGGGATTGCAACCACGCCTAAAAGACCGTCTAAACCATCCGTGAAATTGATGGCATTTGCAGAACCTACGACAAATAACGTGATGACAATGACATATACCACCATTGGAAGATTCAACGAAATATGTTTATAAATATTAATGCTGGTATCCACGCCGATATTGTTGATCACAAAATAAAGCAAAGTACTGGTAAAAATAAATTGAAATAAAAGTTTGGTTTTCCCCGATACCCCTCCTGGATCTTGACGAGAAGCTTTCCAAAAATCATCCAAAAATCCAACAAAACTAAAAAGAATATAGGTAACAGACAAGAAATACATGATTGGTGTAGGTGAGTAAAGATTAGATACGATAATTCCTACAAAAAGAATAAGTCCAAACATTAACGGAGTGCCTTTTTTTAACTGATGATCGGACGGAAGTTCTTTTCTGATCGGTTGAATGAGCCTAAGTTTTCTCAAAACAGCAATTAAAAGTGGAGATAAAGCCGCAACAACTAGAAAAGCAATGAATGCTGGGATTATTTGATCACGCACTATTCTTTACTCCTTTTCCTCATTATTATCTATAATCAGTTCTAGAAAACTCATTAATTTCCTCTATTCCATTCAGCCTAAGGACTATCATGTATAAAAATAAGATTTGATTTTTCCGGAGGCGCTGTAAATTTTTATCGCGCTTTTTTGCTGAATAAAATTATTAAGTTATTAAAATGATTGGTATTAAGTTAAATGGCAGGATTGTTTAAAAGAGTAGAGAAATAATTAAAAATAGTGAAGTTGTTCTTTTATGTGGGACGGGCGATGCGTGTTCAAAAATCCAAATGAGGAGCATCGATATATGTATAAAAAAGAGGTGTTGAATAATGAAAGCCTGGCTATGCCAACCACAAACGACCGAATTTCAATCGTACCAGCCAACGAAGCTTCGTGGGAGGACTTGGAAGCGGTTCTCGGACCTGCCAGGTGTCATGGGGCAAAATGCTATTGTCAGCGGTTTAAAATCCCGAACTCACAGTGGAAACTAACAGATGATGATGAACGTGCCTTCCAGCTGCGGATCCAGACGGATTGCGAAAATCCGGAATCCAACTTTACCAGCGGACTTGTCGCTTATCTTGATCATGATCCAGTCGGCTGGTGTGCGGTGGAACCGAGAATCGCATTCAAAAAGCTCATGAACAGCCCGGTTGTATGGCCAGGGCGGGATGAAAACAAGAACGACACTAGCGTTTGGTCCATCACGTGCTTCATTGTTCGCAAGGGCTTTCGTCGGCGCGGCATCACCTACGCTTTAACGCGGGCTGCCGTGGAATTTGCCAGGAAAAAAGGTGCCCTAGCCATTGAGGGATATCCAATGATCACGGTACCCGAAAAAGATATTCCATGGGGTGAACTTCATGTCGGTGCTTACAACGCGTTCATTGCAGCGGGTTTCCGTGAAGTTACCAGACCAACAAAAAGAAGAGTCGTCATGCGTATCGAACTTCAGTCGGAAGGCTAGAAAAATAAGAACATAGGAGATGTCGGATATGAAGATCAAAAGGATAGATCATGTGGGAATCATCGTAAAAGATCTTTCGGCAGCTAAAGATTTTTTTCTTGAGCTTGGACTCGAAGTGCTGGGGGAAGCAGAAGTACAAGGGGAGTGGGTGGAGCGGATAATTGGGCTTGATGACGTTAGAGAGACGATTGTCATGTTAGGGATGCCGTGCGGCGAGGCAACTTTGGAACTGGTGAAGTTTCATACTCCGTTAGATGAAAAAGAGATACAGCCAACATTTGCAAATACGCTGGGCAGCCAGCATATAGCATTCACTGTAGAAGACATTGAAGCCGTTGTTGCCAAATTAGAAAAGAAAGGCGCAGAACTTTTTGGAGAGATAATAAACTACAAAAACCTCTATAAATTATGCTACGTGCGCGGACCTGAAGGGGTAATGATTGAGTTGGCGGAGAAGATGGGCTAAATATTGGGGAATAAAAGGGGCATCCAAAACTCTCGGAATGCCCTTTTGTTGGTTATACCAATTTCTCTTCCCTTAACGCTTCTTTTCTTTCCCGATTTTTCTCGGATTGATCGACGACAGCTGCTCCTACAACGTCGCCGATGACATTGGAAGCTGTTCCTGCCATGCCGATGATGGCGTCGACCCCTGCAATGAGCGCGACGATTTCGAGCGGAAGGTTGAACATCGTCAATACGGCAGACAACGTGACGAGTCCTGCTGCCGGAATGCCAGCTGTTCCGATGGATAGGAGCGTCCCGACCAGGATGATCGTCACGAAATCCAATGGTGAAAAGTGGGCACCGGACACATTGGCAGCGAAAACGATGGAGGCTCCCATCCGCAATGCCCCGCCATCCGAGTTGAACACAGCGCCAAGCGGCAGGCTGAAGTTGACGATTTTCTCCGAAATGCCTGCTTTTTTCGCACCATCAATGGCAACCGGAAGCGTCGCAATACTGCTGGACGTAAAGAATGCCGTCGTATACGCTTCTTTCGTATTGGCGAAGAACTTCCTGACCGAGATATTAAACAGCTTAAGGCTACCGCTGTATACAACCACCCAAAGGATCACGATGCCGAGATAAAATACGGATGTAAATTTGAATAAAGATTTAAACGTATCCCATCCCTGCGTTCCGAAAGATGCTGCCGCAATCGCAAAGATCCCAATCGGTGCATACAGCAGGATGCCCTGAAGGATGCGGAAGAACAGTTCGTTGGCCGCATCAAAGAAGTCATGAAGCAAACCACCGTATTTCTGCATCTTTTCTTCCGATGAAAAACGCATACCAGAAATCGTAAATCCGATGACGATTGCCAGAAACAAGATCGCCATTAAATTCCCGGCAGAAAAAGCCGTGACGATATTATCCGGCACAATGCTCAATATAATGTTGGAGAACGATGGACTTTCAGGCTTGCCCACTGCTGCATTCGGCAGCGAAAGCGACTCCCCAGGATTGATCCAGAGTGCAAGGCCAAGCCCGATCAACACCGCGGCAGCCGTCGTCGTCCCGTAATAAAGGATCAGCTTGCCGCCCGTTCTCCCTAGCTGCTTCGGATTCATCTGATTCACCGCCAGCACCACCGTCAAGAACACCACCGGAGTTGCTATTAAATTCAGCAGCTTGATCAACAAGGTCCCAAGAGGCTTCAACACCTCAGCCCCATGCCCAAACATCACCCCAACGGCGATCCCAAGCACGAACCCAATCGTCATCTTCAAGATGAACGAAGAATTCTTGTATTTCTTCCATATAAACACGTAGTTCCCACCTCATTATCATTTGAATAACTATCGTAAAAGTTCCGATTCATTATAGCTTATCGGAGGTGGGGGGACAAATGATTGGGATTGTAACTGATACTCGGGACAAAAACTGTCCCTTTTTCTCCAAAAAGTATCGAATAACCATTGATAATTCCCTCTAGCAGGATTATAGTGTATACGGATGGATTTTCGAACCCATATTCAGACTGTATTTTGAAGTTGATCTACTATAATCTCCATCCGTTTTTTAATAGGTTATTTCAAAAATTTGCTGATTTTAATAGATTTATATTTTTATTGTTGATTGGAGCGGAAGGTGCGAGACTCCAGCGGGAAATAGCGGGACAGGTGAGACCCCGCAGCGCAGCGAGGAAAGGTAAGGCGGATGTTCGATTAACTTCGGCACGTCCTGTGCCAACATCGAACGACCTCACTTCGTGTGAGGCCCCTCGGAAAGCGAGCATCCTTCCGCGGAAATCAACCGTACGCAATACCAGCAAATATTTCACGAAAAAAACCTTCAAAAATGAACAAGCATCAGATTCTTTTTAAATAAAGGAGAATAACAGATATGTTACTTACACCAAACCAATTTCGAGTCGAAAAGGATTTTTTAGGGTCCAAGGAAGTCCCTTCGGATGCCTATTACGGAGTTCAAACCCTTCGTGCGGTTGAAAACTTCCCGATCACTGGATACCGCATAGATTCAGAATTGATCAAAGCTATGGCAATGGTGAAGAAAGCAGCTGCAATGGCGAATATGGAAGTTAAGAGCCTTTACTCCGGAATTGGAGACGCCATTGTCCAGGCGGCGGATGAAATGATAGAAGGAAAATGGCACGACCAAATCATTGTCGATCCGATTCAAGGTGGAGCCGGCACATCGATCAACATGAACGTAAATGAGGTTTTGGCCAATCGTGCACTTGAAATCATGGGCAAGGAAAAAGGACAATATAACTTTGTCAGCCCGAACAGCCACGTAAATATGTCGCAATCGACGAATGATTCTTTCCCGACTGCCATGCATATCGCGGTCATCAATCTATCAGAAAAATTAATCGCGACGATGGAGCACATGCATGAAGTGTTTCAAGAAAAAGCGAACGAATTCAGCCATGTCATTAAAATGGGACGCACCCATTTGCAGGATGCCGTGCCGATCAGGCTTGGGCAGGAATTTGAAGCTTACAGCCGTGTGATTGCTAGGGACATTAAGCGAATCAAGCAATCCAGGCAGCACCTATATGAACTGAACATGGGCGCAACCGCTGTGGGGACGGGATTGAATGCGTATCCTCGTTATATCGAATTAGTCGTTCCATATCTGGCTGAAATCAGCGGGCTTCCTTTTGAAGGTGCGGAACATCTCGTCGATGCCACGCAGAATACGGATGCCTATACGGAAGTCTCCAGCTCATTGAAAATCTGTATGATCAATATGTCCAAGATCGCGAACGACCTGCGGTTAATGGCGTCCGGTCCGAGAGCGGGCTTAGGGGAAATCACCCTGCCAGCCAGACAGCCGGGATCTTCCATCATGCCGGGGAAAGTAAACCCTGTTCTGCCTGAATTGATTAACCAAGTGTCATTCCAAGTCATCGGAAATGACCAGACGATCTCACTCGCATCAGAAGCAGGACAGCTTGAATTGAACGTCATGGAACCTGTCTTGATCTTTAATCTTTTGCAATCCATCAGCATCATGAACAACGCTTTTACGACTTTTACCGAGCATTGTGTAAAAGGAATTAAAGCGAACGAAGACAGGCTGAAGGAATATGTGGAGAAAAGTGTCGGCATCATCACGGCCGTCAATCCTCATATCGGCTATGAAGTAGCTTCCCGAATTGCGAGAGAAGCCATCTTAAGCGGTTCACCGATTCGCGATTTGTGCTTGAAATATGATGTTCTGTCGGAAGAAGAACTGAATTTGATCCTGGATCCATACGAAATGACACATCCAGGCATCGCAGGCGCTGCTTTGCTGGAAAGAAATTAATAGCTAAGTAGTTGAAATAAATTAGAAATCGGGTATGAAATCGTAAAGGTTGCATGCCTGATTTTTTTGTTGCGGAAAAAAAGATTTATAGCTTAGTAGAGCTTCTGTAAATGGGTTATGACAAAAAACTAAGACCCCTTATGATCCAAATGGAGTATCTTTTCATTTTCCATTTATCCCTAAATGCTGCTTATGTTATAGTAATAATAGAAAAAAATGGAATTATTTTTAAGTGCTGCCTTTAATAGATGAAAGCTTACATATATAAAACTAAATAAACAGCGAGGTCATAAAAATGGAACGAAGCAAGTTAAAAGAAGAATTAATCAGTTGGTTGAAAGCCGTTGTGCTAGCCATTCTTGTGGTCTTTATCGCAAAGACATTTCTCGTTGCCAATTACGTCGTCGATGGAAGCTCCATGTACCCGACGTTAAAGAACGAGGACCGATTAATGGTGAATAAAATCGGCTACAAGCTATCCGACATTAAACATGGAGATATCATTGTTTTCCATGCGACTCCAACAGATGATTATATTAAACGGGTCATCGGCCTCCCTGGAGACACCATCGTCTATAAAAACGATGAGCTTTATCGAAATGGAAAGAAAGTAACTGAACCCTATTTAGACCCGGAGAAAAAAGAATTAGAAAGCGGTAATTTAACGTATGATTTCACATTGGAACAAGATACAGGGAAAACAAAAGTCCCCGCAGGAGAATTGTGGGTGATGGGCGACAACAGGAGAAATAGCGTAGACAGCAGACGATTTGGATTCATAAAGCAAAGTGACGTTGTCGGCAAGTTGGATGTCCGCTATTATCCATTCGGCAAGTTTGAGTGGTTCGGGTTATAGAATAATAAGTAATTCAGATTTAGAATCAGCACCGAGTGCGGACGCTCGATTAATGACTAAAGGATGTTTTCTCGAAAATTGTTGTTGTTAATAGTTTTTATGATGAAAATTCATTATAAGGTGTTGATTGAAGCGGAAGGTGCGAGACTCCGGAGGGATCAGCGGGCAGGGTGAGACCCCGCAACGAAGTGAGGAGAAATAGAAGAGGATGTTCGATTAAGTTCGGCACATCGTGTGCCAACATCGAACGACCTCACTTCGTGTGAGGCCCTCGGAAAGCGAGCATCCTGCAGCGGAAATCAAACTTGCGCAATCTTTAATGAATAGCAAATAAGTTCACGGAAAGAGCCTTTCTAAAAGCTAAGGAGAGAGAGTATGAATTTTGTTCTTGTATTCGGACCGCAAGCGGTTGGGAAAATGACTGTAGGACAAGAATTGGCTAAAATGACAGATTTGAAACTTTTCCATAATCATATGACGATTGATTTAGTTAGTCATTTCTTTGATTACGGCACCAAAGAAGGAAAGAGATTAGTCAGGCTGTTCCGTCAGGAGATATTCGAAGAAGTCTCAAAGAGTACTATGTATGGAATGATCTTTACTTACGTCTGGGCATTTAATATGCAAGAAGACTGGGATTATGTGAATCATGTCGTTCAGTTGTTCGAATCACGTGGAGGAACTGTTTACTTAGTCGAGCTTGAGGCAGACATAGAGGAAAGAGTTGAGCGGAATAAAAGTCCTAATCGACTTGAACATAAACCATCCAAAAGGGATATTGAATGGTCTGAAGGTGAATTGAAAAACTCTATGAAGAAATACAGATTGAATTCTTCAGAAGGTGAAATTAACCATTCAAACTATATCAGGATAAACAATGCCGACTTGAGTGCGGAAGAAACGGCAAAGATGATTAAAGATAGATTTCAATTGTAGTATATGTATGGGGGGGACAAAATGAATAATCACAAATTTGCTGAGTTTATTAAAATTGCAAAAAACCTAAATGATATTGGCATGGTTCCCTTGTTAATGGGATCTGTCGGATTAGAAGTCGTTACCGGGAAGAGTTGGAATTCACAAGACTTAGATATTCATGTGCCTGGCGATAAAAGAGGGTGGGAAGTACCTCCGGAAGTGTCTATTCATAATTGGGTAGATATCATCAATGTCATGAATTCGATGGATTACAGCCTGATTGATTTGCATGAACATGAGTTTTATAAAGATGGGCTATCAGTCGAGATTGGAAATGTTGACACTCTGCCGGACTTCGCCGGAATACAATTAGAAGATTTAGAAATACATCAAAATGGGGACGTAAAGTATTATCTGCTAAATCCTGAACAATATTTACGAGTCTACGAGTCTTCCTCTAAGGATAGTTATCGAGCAGATAAAAATAATCATAAAGATCTAGCAAAAATAGAATTTTTAAAGAGCATGCTGTAGGAGGGGATAAGTTGAAAATAGCCATTTCCCTGACGCTCTCAATGGAAGATGAAATTTCAATAATAAAAGCCTGATTTCTCAGTTTAATGCGAAGAAATTAGGCTTTTTCATGTGATTTAGAGGTTTTATTCAAAGCTTCACTACTACCTCGGTTCCATCCTTCAATTTCGTTTCAACTAAGGTAATTCCCCGGTGCTTAGACAATCCATGGAGCAGCGGCTTCAAATCTTTTCTATCAATCTCTGGGAAAGTGAATTTACTGCCGTCCTTCTTCATTGCCTGATTGATCAAGCGATTGATCCTTTTCGATGTAATCATCAAACTGGCCAAATTTAAAACCGCATAAGGAACAGGAATGGAGAATCGTTTATCATTGACCTTCAGTTTCACCCTTAACATAGCCTACTCAATCACCACAAAAACTTTATCACCATTGGCCGAGGTAATGTCCACAATCTGTCCGTCCAATTCGTTTTCGATGGCTTCAATGAGCAGGTCAACATTGATATCTTTTACATACTTTTCTGCTTCAGGTATTTTTTCAGCGATATTGGTCCCTACTTTTAAAACAGCCTTGACCAGATTGATCGGTAAATTCACATTGACGTTATCGCCTTCCTCGGAAATCACCCGAATCTTTAACATCTTCTTTCCATAGGGAACATCTTTTTTGACTGTGACGAGCTCCGGCTGATCCTTATCTTTCAAGATATTGATTAATTCACTTGCTTTTTCCTTATCGATCTTCCCTTCCTCTACCAGCGTTAAGACTCTTGAAATTTCCTCCCGCATCATTCTTCCCCCTCTTTTAATAATTGGATGGCTTTCTCTGCCGTAATTTCGCCTTTTTCCAATAATGATACAATTTTCTTCTTATCCACTTCCAGTTTCTTCTGGGTGGAATAACCGAGAGAAGAGATAATTTCATCTAATTTCCCTCTGACCGTCGGATAGGAAATTCCGAGCTCCTTTTCGACCTCTTTAATATTTCCGCGGCATTTTAGAAAAACCTCAATAAAATGCAGCTGTCCCTGACCGAGAGAGGCCAGTTTGGAAACTTCAAATTCATTTTCTACCGTTGTCTGGCAATGGTTGCACTGCAACTTCGTAATTTTAAGCGAGTTGCTGCAAACAGGACAATTCGTGAGTAAAGGATACGACATGCTGTTCTCCTTTCTTTTATTTACCAATATCATACACCATAAATTTCTATTTTTAAATATAAATTTAAAATAGTTTATAAAAATATATATAAATATTTAATAAATTAATTTCGTTATTAATATTTTGAATAGGAGGCTATAAGTCTAGAATGGAATCTTATTATTTACAAAATAAGTTATTAATGATAAAATTTCGGGAATCAAAGCGATGAAGAGAAGAGTAGATGAACACCTTCTTTACAGAGAGCTCCGGAAGCTGGAAAGGAGTAAGAAGGTTTCGTTGAAGCAAGCCTCTGAGCGGCACATCGGAACAGTTGGGATGATGTGACGGGAGCTCCCGTTATTGAGCTAGGGTATAAGCATGCTGCAATGCCGTACCTGAAGAGGTTCATATGGCGATGTATGAACGAACTGGGGTGGCACCGCGAGAAAATCTCGTCCCTAAGACTAAGTCTTGGGGGTGGGATTTTTTTATTTTGTTTGTTGCTGTAGCAACTAAAATGGATTCTCTATAAAATTATTAACTTTAAAATTGCGTAATAACTGAGAAAAGATTACGAAAACAGCCTTTTGTAGAAAATTTAGCAGGCCGGATAAATTAGGGGGGAATCTCATTGAGTTTGAAAACAATAGCAGAAACTTGGCGGTATCCATCGATTTTACTAATGAGCATCGGGATTTCAAGTGTCGGAAGCTGGGTTTATTTTATCGCATTAAATCTTATCGTTCTTAACCTAACAGGGTCAGCGATTGCTGTCTCTGGATTATATATCATCAGGGCTTTGTCCACCGTCTTTACTAATTTTTGGGCCGGGAGCCTGATCGACCGGATGAATAAGAAACACCTCATGATCGCACTTAATATCTTTCAAACCGTGCTGATTTTGCTGCTTCCATTGCTTTCATCCCTGGCTTTTATATATTGTATGGTCTTTTTCATCACAGCAGCCAGTTCCATGTATCATCCAACCTCCATGACGTACATGACAAAATTAATACCAGAGGGGAAGAGAAAGAGATTTAACTCTTTACGCAGCTTGCTTGATTCGGGAGCTTTCTTGACCGGTCCAGCAATAGCAGGAATGATGTTTACAATCGGGACGCCTGACATGGCTATTTATATTAATGCCATCGCATTATTGTTATCAGCATTCATCACCATCTGGATGCCTAATGTTGAAGGCACTGCACGCCTTGGAACATCTGATGGAAGATTATCGATTATAAAAGATGATTGGAAGCTGGTTATCAGGTTTAGCCGTAAATATTCGTACACGATGATGATCTATTTTCTATTTAGCGCCATGAACGTCATGATGACCTCGACGGATTCTTTGGAAGCAGCATTTGCCACAAAGGTGCTTTCTTTATCTGAAGGCGAATATGGGGTATTAGTCAGTATAGCGGGTGCTGGCGTTTTGACAGGATCATTAATCAATACCATGATTGTCGAAAAAATACCTACTTCTTGGCTTATTGGAATGGGATCATTGATTACTGCAGCAGGATATATGGTGCTGACATCTTCCAACACATACCTTATCGCTTCGATCGGATGCTTTGTTTTGTCCTTTGCTGCGGCTTTTGCCAATACCGGTTTTTATACGTTTTACCAAAATAATATCCCTGTGGATGTCATGGGCAGAATCGGAAGCATCTATGGACTTGTTGAAGCCTCTCTCGTTATCGTGGCCACTGCCATTTTTGGTATCGCTTCTGAGCTCATATCCATTAGATTTGTTGTCGTCTCGGGATCATCTATCATGCTGTTAGTCTCCATTGCGCTGTTTATATTCAATGTTCTACCATCGAAGGCTGGGGTTTATCAACATGCTGCAGCCGAGACTAAAATTGTTAAATGAAGCGAGGTTGGGGCCACTCAATCAATCTAGTTTAAAGGCGAAAATATGAGCCTAAACCGTTTATTTAGAATCAGTTATGACCACGCAGTTGATTGCCGTGCAAGACTTCGCTCACCGCCCGCCCCTCGGAAAGCGAGCGTCCTTCTGCGGAAATCAACCTTGCACAAGCTTTGATAAATAGCAATATTCTTTACGAAAACAACCTTTCAAATAAAAGGATACACAAAAAAACAAGCTCAGAGACTAGCACTCGGAGCTTGTTCCCATGTTGAGCCATTCATGAAAATTATTTAAAATAACGCATCTTTTTCAGCGCTGCGCTAATAGGGATGGCGATGATGATGCCGACCACATTTTGAACGATGTTTCCAGGAATGGAGGCAACAGGTCCGATCCAGCTGCCATAGAGGATTCCTTCACAAATATAGTAGACAGCGAGCATCACTGGGGCAGAAACGATGGCACCAAGCAGGTTGAAAGCGGCGCTATTGCCATTGCGTCCATTGGACCAGGCGATCTTTCCGGCGATGTAGCCCTGCAGCCCACGAGCTACAACAGTGAACGGCGCCCATAATGTCCAGCCCGACACCAGGTCGAATAACCCCATACCAACCGCTCCGGCGATGGCGCCTTTTCGTGGACCGAATAAGAACGAAGCGATAAACGCCATTGCCGTTCCAAGATGGACCAAGCCGCCATTGGCTGCAATCGGTAATCGGATATTCAAAAAGATGGTTGCCACGAACACGAGTGCAATGAGCATGGCAGTCAAAATTAAATCAAAAGTCTTGTTGTGTTTTTTTTTCATATGAATAAACCTCTCAGAGTGTATTAGTTCCTGATTATTTTAGCATAAAAAAGTGGGGGAGGGCATTGGTTTTTGAAGAGCACTGTTCATTGGAGAGGTAAAAAAGGGAGAATAGCGCCAGTTTGTCAGAAGGAGCGTGAGAAACGGGAGTATAAGAGGATGAATAGCGCCCGTTTGGAAAGCACCACTTGTGAATCGGGGTCAAAAGAAGACTAATAGCGCCCATTTCGGAAGAGGCACTTCCAAAACGGTCGCTATTAAAGCTAATGAAGCTCTTCGCCAACCTCAGCGAGTGAGCATCTTGCAATCTATTCTGGCAGGTCCCAATCCGGATTCCAGACCACTTCCCACAAGTGGCCATCCGGGTCCTGAAAGTGTCCGGAATAGCCGCCCCAAAAAGCATCGCTCGCGGGATCGGTGATGACCGCACCCGCTTTTTCAGCTTGCGCCATCACCGTGTCCACTTCTTCTTTGCTTCCCACATTGTGGCCGATTGTGAATTCAGTTGGGTTTGGCGCACTCTGGTTCACCTTGGCTTCATGTGCGATATCCTTCTGTTTCCAGAGGGCGAGTTTCAGCCCCGACTGCAGGTCGAAAAAGGCAACTGCCCCATGCTCGAACTCCTGGCCGATGATGCCTTCGGTTTCCAATCCAAGTCCATTTTGATAAAAGTCCAATGATCTTTCCAAATCAACTACGCCTAACGTTAGTACAGAAATTCGTGGTTTCATGGAATCCTCCTAGAAAAGAATGATAATGTTTGTCCTCGTATCCTGATGCGATATTAGTTAAGTTGATATTGTATAAGCTGACGGTTCATACCTATGTATTCTTCACTGCCAATTCTGCTTATTTCATGAAACCCCAGCTTCTCGAGCATTTTTCTTGAGCGGACATTGGCTTTGTTTGTTTCTGCCATAAATGTTGTAATGCCAAATTTTTTTGTGCCATATTCCATCATACACCGAGCAGCATCACAGCCAATCCCTTTTCCCCACAGGCCGCTCTCACCAATTGCAATGCCTAATTCAGCCGTATGATCATTCATACAGGCTAAGTCTGCATATCCAATCAAGCTCTCATTTAGCGCAATTCCCATTCGGATGAAATCCTTTGCCTTATTATTAACACAACGGAGCCACCATTTATATAATTCTTCGGGATTTCTATTTTTCTCCCATCCATTGGCTGAACAGAAAACGTCATCCTTACTCCAGGTTAAGACCTTTTCAAAATCGTTTATGGTGATGGGTCTAATCTTTATGCGTTCCAATTTAATTCCTCAAATCAAAATTTGATTGCGGATATGGTGCTCCATATGGTCCAGGTAATCACGTATGAGCCATTCAAGTGTCCGCTGTTCGTTATTCCCAATGTCGCAAAGGTTGGATAGCTTTTCTGTTGGGACATTTTCAATGATTGCTGCAATTTGTTTATTTAATGATTGAAAAAGGGTGAAGATTTCCTCGAGCGGCCGATCATGATAATGCTGAATCGCCACCCATTGTTCCTGATCATACGTTTGAATTGCATATACTTGTTCTGCATATTGAATGTTGATGAATCGTGCCATATTGTTTACAGCAGAGTCGCAGAGGTGTCCCACGATTTCTTTTTTAGACCATTTTGTTGGCGAGGGCCTGGTTGAAATTTCTCTTTCAGACATCGTGCTGAACACATCAGGTAAGACGTTGATCCAGTGATTGAGTCTTTCCACAACCTTCTGCATAGTACCACTCCCCCTGATTCTTTATATAAAACTTTATTCGGCTGCCATCATGAAAATCCCTTTTTTCAAAAGAAGGCACTGATGAAATCTATTGAACAAGCAGATCCAGATAGTTTAATATAAAGATGTAAGATGGAAGGAATTAGTAGCGAACGAATAGGGGAGGAAGATCATGGGTAGACTAGTGCATTTCGAAATTCACGTGGACGATATGGATCGTGCCAAGAAGTTTTATGGAGAAGTATTCAACTGGTCATTTCAAGACTGGAGCGAGTACGCGGGAATGCCTTATTTCGGGGCAGTGACAGGCGATGAGAAGGAGCCCGGGATCAACGGTGCGCTCATGCAGCGTCAAAGTCCTCCGCCACAGCCAGGCCAAGCGATGAATGGATATGCTTGTACGATGGGTGTAGAAGACTACGACCTAACAGAAGAAAAGATCCTGCAAAACGGCGGCACAGTGGCTATGCCGAAATATGCTCTGCCAGGAATGGCATGGCAAGGCTATTACATGGACACCGAAGGCAACATCTTCGGCATTCATCAGCCGGATGAGAATGCGAAATAATCATCAGAAATAAGATGGAACGTTTAAAATCCCGAGGCTGAATGGCTTCGGGATTTTTTTACGAAGAAGTATTCGAGCGCTTTCTACAAATCTATTGAATATTTTACATAAAATGGTTGGTTGCGGGTAAACTATCGTTTATAATATATCTGAATTTAGAAAATGAAGGAAAGAGGAACTGCTTGTGATTGAATTATTCATTGGACTCTTAGCATTTTTCGTCACTTGGATGACCGTGCCTTTTCTTAGGAATTTAGCGATTCGTTTCCATTTCGTTGATATGCCCAATCACCGTAAAGTCCATAAAGACCCGCTTCCAATGCTGGGAGGAGCAGCGATCTTCTTCGGATTGATTGTTTCTCTGCTCGTTGTAAAATGGCTTGGCTATCCTTTGGACAAGGTCAATGTGGGAATTGTAGCCGGTGCGATCATGGTCTTTGCGATTGGCTTGATCGACGACTATTTTAAAACACGGAGCAAGGATTTCCCGGCATTCCCCAGATTCATCATCCAAATTGCGGCTGCCTATTTAGTCGTTCACTTTGGTGGGGCGGTAAGGGGAATTGGCATCCCATATCCGGAGTATCACTATATCATTTTTCCACATTCCATTTCCGTTGTGTTGACAGTCATTTGGATTGTCGGGGTCATCAATGTGTTTAATTTTCTGGATGGAATCGATGGCCTTGCAGCTGGCATCGCAGCGATTTCATCGATTACCCTCGTATCTGTCGCTTTGGTTCAAGGCCAAATGAATGCAGCTTTCTGTGCCATTGCCTTGACTGGGTCTTCATTGGGGTTCTTAAAACACAATTTCTTTCCAGCGCGGATCATCATGGGAGATTCAGGTTCTGGTCTGATCGGTTTCCTGTTAGCTTCCATTGCTATAATCGGTACAATGAAGAAAATTACGATTTTATCGATTTTCGTTCCTATACTCGCTTTAGGCGTCCCGATTCTGGATGGGATTCGAGTCGTGATTCAGCGCATGATGAAAGGGAAAGCCCCTTACGCAGCAGATCGGACACACGGCCACCATAAATTGCTGGATGCAGGCTTCACCCAAAAACAAGCGGTTTTCATTCTTTATTTAATAGGAACGTGTTTCTCATTGACATCCGTGATTATTTTATTATTAAATGGATGATTGTCATGTAGGTGAAATGATATTGATGAAATAACAAGACCGGCTAATCCAATTAGCCGGTCTTTATTTATGAGCTGAGCTTTATGGAGCGTCACTTCTGTATTGCAGCCATTTATCAATCTCAGACTTTAAAAAGCGGACGTGATTATCGATTTTTAAGTAGGGAATGAATTGGTATTTATCATAAGCACCTTGACTGCTAATTGCCGCTTTATTGATATCGTCTACTCTGATAATGGTTTCGATGGTTTTCTCACTCACATTCAGATATTTGGAAAGCTGCTTTTCATCCATCAATTCAGGGGCTGCTTTTGATGAGCCGGTCATGCTGTCACTTGCAGCACTGTCTGTTGAATGGGCAAAAGCATCCCTGAAAATAAAAGCAGATATGACGAGCGATAATCCTAAAATAAACGCACTAATGATGTAAGTTAATTGTTTCACCCTTTACCTCCTTCCCCAATGTCATCGATATAGTTAATGTATATTTTAGCATAATATTCCAAACCATTATGGGTTATTTTGCAAATTGCAGATAAGGAGACTGAAAGTCAGACTCCTTTTGTGATTATTTCTTAGACCATCATTCATAAGTACCTTCCCATCACATGTGCATACCATAATTTTATAAACTGTGAAGGGATTGACAAAACATGTACTACGTTCCATATGGATATCCAAGTCCATATATGTATGCACCAATTTATTATGATGACAGGCAGGCGTATTGGCCATATCCTTATCAAATAGAACAAGCAGGCTATTTTCAACCCGCTGATCAACGGGTGGTATTGAGGGATTATGGACCAAATCCTTATGTCGTGAATATCAATGGAGCAACGAAGCAAAACAATACGTATCGCACCGCACTTTGGACAGGCGAGCATTTGCAAGTCACGTTGATGAGCATTGGCGTCGGGGAGGATATTGGTTTGGAAATCCATCCTCATGTCGACCAATTCCTGCGCATCGAACAGGGACAAGGGCTTGTGCAAATGGGGAAGAGCAAAGATTATTTAACGTTTCAACGAAATGTAATGGACGATTCCGCCATCATGATCCCAGCCGGGACATGGCATAACGTGACGAATACAGGGAATGTGCCGCTGAAGCTCTATTCCATCTACGCCCCGCCTAACCATCCATTCGGCACGGTTCATCGGACCAAAGCCGAAGCAGAGGCGGCAGAAGAAGCCAGCGGTCATGGAATGCCGAATAGACTGAAGATGCTGGACTATCAACATGGGTTTTATTTGTAAGGTCAATTAGATGCAGGGAAGAAATAGGAGGGACGCTTAAGGCGCTATCCCTCCTTTTTTGATATGGCAGATTTCTCAAAAAATTCATTAGTTGTTGATTGAAGCGAGCGTCCTTCTGCGGAAATCACCAGTTCACACCCTTTGATCCTGATTACACAACTAATTCAAACGAATGGTTTCTTGGAGTCTTTCCATTAGTTTGGATAAAACTATTATTGAATTGGCTGCATCAAATTCTCCGATATCTAAGGAATGGTCTGCATGTTGGACTACCTCAATCTTTAGATTCGAGTCGCTTAATCGATCGATTTGATCTGGATTGTAATGAAGGTCTTTATCCCCGATCACTATAAGCCCTTGATGTTGACTATGAAGAATAGAGTCAAATAAAGATTTGGATCTCAAGAGCGGGGTAAACAGAATCATTATTGCCTTTGAAAATTCATCTCTCTTCATTAGCCCATTTGCAATCGGAAGTGTTCCAATTGATTTCCCTAGAAAAATCGTATCGTTATATTGCCCATTTCTTAAAACATCCGCTACCACAGGATCAATATCATCGATCATGATCTTGGCTAGTTCTTCATTGCTCTTTTTCAATGTGTGCAAATCATATGAGTAATGGACACGGACAATATCGATGTTGTTTTGAAGCATCACCATTCTCGCATAATAGAACAAAGGGCTATCGTACTTATATCCGGCTCCAGCAAACATAAAACAAATGATTTTCGAACCGACTTCAAAGTGTGAATAACTAATTGTTTTGCCGTTTGTTTGAATCTCCTTTTTAGTTACTTTCAATATGTTCCCCTCCGCTTCCCCTCGGCGATTTTTATAATATATTAGCATGTTTTTCCAATTTATCAAGCGTATGTCCCAAATATGGCCGCTCTCATTTGTACAAATAAAATAAAGGTTCAAATCAAATGCGATTTGAACCTGAAATATCTATCCTAATGGAGTGTTTGTACTCTTAATCCATACCAGACCTTTAAAACGGACCCCATTTCGTCATGACCCCAACGGTGATAAACACGAGCCCGATCACAAACCAGATCAGGGCAAGCGGAGCCATAAACTTGACCCATTTGCCGTAAGGGATGCCGCTTGCTGCGAGCACACCCATCAACACGCCGGAAGTCGGATTGATGCAGTTGACCACACCTTCACCGAGCATGACCGCCTCTACCGCGACTTGGCGCGTGATGTTCATCAAATCGGCCAGCGGGGCGAGGATCGGGATGAAGATGACGGATTCCCCTGACCCCGATGAAATCACAAAGTGAAGCAAGGCGCTCGACACAAACATCCCGAATGCGCCGAGCAGCGGACTGTGTCCTTCGAGCATGCTCGCCAAACCGTTGACGATCGTATCCAACAGTTTCCCATCCGTCAGCACAACGGAAATCGTTCTTGCCATCCCGACGATCAGTGCACCATACACCAAGCGCTGGCACCCGGATAGAAACGTCCTGGCAATATTGTTGCCTTTCATACCGCCAATAAGTCCAGCGACGATGGAGATGAAGACAAAGGTTCCCGCCATCTCCTGGTCTCCCCACTTCAGCCAAAGGGCTCCGGCGAGGAAGCCGACCAAGCACAATCCAGTCAGAGCAAGGATCAGCTTGTGGCGAATCGTGAAAGGAACATCGGTTTTCTCTTCTTCATCAAGCAAGGCTTTGCTTGGAAACCAATCTTCCCCCAAAATGCTTGCATCTGTTTTTCTTAAGCGCCTCACATAAAAGTAAATATAGACAACCGTTGCGATTAGAAAAGCAAGATAAATCGCTGTGCGCAGCCCGATTCCTGAAAAGAGGGGAAGTTCGGCGATTTTTTGCGACAGGCCAAGCGGCGTCGGCGACAGGATCGTGGAGTTGAATCCAGCATAAGTACCTAAATAGATGACCGCGACACCGACGACGGCATCCCATTTCAGCGCCCTGGCCACAATGATGCCGATCGGGATGAAGCCGATGACGGAATTGACGACGATACCGGTCGTTCCAAGGATGGAGAATAAGGCACCGACGACAGCGATAAATAACAATTCGCGTGTCCTGAACTTGTTCACGACATTATGGATGAGTCCGTTGATGGCCCCTGTTTTTTCAAGGATGGCCAATGTTCCGCCTGTGAATAGAATTAAAAAGATGATCGAAGCAGACGCAACCATTCCTTGCTGAAAGGCCGTAAAAAAATGGACGAAGCCAATCGGCGTGTGGGCAACGGTATGGTAGCTTCCTGGTACAGCCTGCGTAATGGTTCCATTGGTGATTCGTTTGAACTCTCCCGCCGGTACGATATAGGTGGCGATGGCACAGATCAAGGCAATGACAAACAGCAGTACATAAGCATCAGGCATTCTGAATCTGGCTTTCCTTTGAGGCTCCAGATTCGTTTCGGTTTGCAAACTCACTTCATTTCCCCCTTTTTTAAAAATTCCCCTTTTGTTCGAATTATATTGAATTTTCTGACCTTTGCGATATATTATAATGAAGTGAATCCTTCAGCGCAATATATTTTAAAGTAAAAACTTTACATTTTTTATTTTTTTAAAGGAGGTGCCATTCATGTCCGATTATATGTCTAAGATCAATGATCATTATGATGAGCTGACAAAAGGGATGAAACTAGTAGCCGATTTCCTCATGAGGGACCCGACAGCGTTTGCAACGCATCCTGCTAAAAAAGTAGGCGAATTTATTGACGTGAGCGAAACGATGGTGCTCCGCTTTTGCACAGCTATTGGATATACAGGATTCAGCCAGCTCCAAACAGAGGTGCGCGAATACATCTTCGATTTGGGAGCGAAAAAGACTATCACAAGTGATGAGCCGCTTCCTCATTACAAGGAAGTCATGCTGTCCGATCTGGCAAACATCCAGGAAACCGCCAATCGATTCACGGAAGAGGATTTTGAGCAAACTATCGAGAAGATTGATGAAGCGGATGAAATCTTGGTCGCCGGATTGCATGCTTCCTTCTCGATGGCTCATTGGCTGTCCTATACGTTGAACCTTGTGCGGGGAGGAGCTTCCTTATATCGACCGGAATCCGACGTCGGGCTCAATCGATTCACGGAAAAAAGCGTCGTGATCGTGTTCTCCTTTTACCGATATGCCATGGATACTATCACCTTGGCCAAAGAGGCAAAAGAAAGGGGGATCCACATCATCGCCTTTACCGATTCACTGACAGCACCAATCACGAAAATCGCCGACCAATTATTTGTCTTGAACCTGCCGGCCAAATCCATCTTGCAGACCGTTCCCGTCGTCTATTCGATTCTAAACGCCATACTGGCAGGTGTAGCACTGAAACAAACCCAACCTGGCGAAACGAGAAAAAACATGTTCATCCAAGAAGACTCAAGGAAATTTTGTGTGAAATGAATGGGTTTGACGAAGATGTTTTAAACATTTTTTAAAATCAACCAGCACGCCCTAATAGCCACAAACTTACGAAAAGCGCCTTTAAAAAAATATTGTTTTTCCAGTCATTCTCATTAAATCATCATATAATGTTGAATATAGTGGAGGCTCACCACCTGTCTCTCGGAGCTCGAACATCCTGCAGCAGAAAAATACGAACAGATTCAAACAAACGGAGGAATACAAAAATGAAACCACTGGACACCACACAAAAAGAAGAACTGATGGAAATCTTCAACCACCTGCACGCCAATCCAGAAATCAGCTGGAAGGAATTTAAGACCACCGCCTATCTCAAAGACATCCTCGAAAAGCACGGCTGCCGAACAAAGACATTTGACGATTGTTCCGGTGTAATTGGGGAAATCGGGGCAGGAAAGCCAGTCGTAGCTTTGCGCGCTGATATGGACGCCCTATGGCAGGAAGTCGACGGCGTATTCAAAGCCAACCATTCTTGCGGACACGATTCCCACATGACGATGGCCATTGGCGCCATGAAGATGTTGACACAAAGTGAAGGACTGCCGAAAGGGACAATCCGCTTTATTTTTCAACCGTCTGAAGAAAAAGGGACCGGCGCATTGAAGATGATCGAAAAAGGGATCGTGGATGATGTCGATTACTTATACGGCGTTCATGTGCGCCCGATTCAGGAAACGAAATACGGACATGCCGCATCTGCCATCCTCCACGGAGCAAGCCAGTCCATCAAAGGTAACATCATCGGGGAAGATGCCCACGCTGCACGCCCCCATCTTGGAACGAATGCCATCGAAGTGGCATCGACACTGTTGAATGAGCTGTCCCATATACATATCGATCCAATGATTCCGCACTCGGTCAAAATGACGAAGCTCCATGCAGGCGGAGAGAGCTCCAATATCATTCCGGGGCAGGCCGAATTCACCCTGGATATGCGCTCCCAGTCCAACGATGTGATGGCCTCATTGGTCGAGCACGTCAAAGCGGCAGCCGAATCCGTCGCCAACTTTTATAAATGCGAAATCAATCTGACCATGCCGTCGAACCTGGCTGCAGCTACAATGAACACAGAAGCCCAAGAGCTGATGGCAGATGCGATCTGCGAAGTGCTCGGAGAAGAAAACCACGACGGAGCCCTTGTCACCACGGGCAGCGAAGACTTCCATTTCTACCCTGTCAAACGGCCGCATTTGAAAGCGACCATGCTCGGACTCGGCTGCGACCTGGAGCCGGGATTGCATCACCCCCATATGACTTTCAAAAAAGATGCGATGTTCTATGGCATGGATATTTTGGCAAAGGTCGTGCTGAAGACATTGGAGAAGGAGTCAGGTGGAGCGAAGGAGTAAATAGCGGACCATAACGAAGGAGTGATAGAAATGGCACGTGTTTTATTTATTAATGCCGGATCAGAAGGACATATCAATCCAACTATTGGAGTTGTTCAAGAGTTGATTTCGCGCGGCGAAGAGGTAGTGTACTTTACAATAGAAGATTTTCGTGAGCGAATTGAGAAGACTGGAGCTGCTGTGCGAACTTGGGACGGTGAAAAATTTATTAAAGCCTTCATCTCGGGTGGAAGAAATTATTTGCCTGAAAGGATTAATGGTCTTTTACTTACGGCAGATATTGTCATACCTAGTGTGCTAAGACAGATTGAAGGCGAACACTTCGACTACATCATTCACGATTCCATGTTTGGCTGCGGACGTTTACTCGCCCAAATCCTTAAGCTGCCGGCAATCAATTCCTGTACTTCCTTTGCTCAGACAAAGCAATCATTCGATCAACTATTGGACCGGCTTTCTAAAAACATCCCTGCAGATGTGATTGAAGAAATAAACGGCGAATACCAAAGGCTAACGGCAATGGTGAAGGAAAAATATGATGTCGAGATCGATTCTCGTTACGAAGTTTTTTGTAATCCTGCGCCACTTACAATCGTTTATACAACAAGGGAGTTTCAACCTTTCGGGGAAACATTCGACGAAACATACAAATTTATCGGCCCATCCATCTCTACTCGATCAACTCAAGATAACTTTGATTTTGAAGCCATCAAGGAAAATCGGCCAATTTATATTTCACTTGGTACGGTTTTTAATCAGGCGGTTGATTTTTATAAACTTTGTTTTGAAGCATTTGAAAATAGCGATCACACGGTGGTCATGTCGATCGGGAAACATACTCCGCTAAGTGATTTAGGAGAGATTCCATACAACTTCATCGTCAAAAATTATGTTCCACAAACAGATGTGTTAAAATACACGAAATTGTTTATCACACATGGCGGGATGAATAGTACCAGTGAAGGACTCTACTACGGGGTGCCGCTGATTGTAATCCCACAAAACGCAGACCAGCCGATAATTGCTCAACAAGTTTCCAATATCGGGGCAGGCATCAAACTGGACATGCAAAACCTGAATCCAAGTCAATTGCGTGAAGCAGCAGATCATGTGTTAAACGAGACATCTTTCCATAAAGCTGTTTCAACTATAAGCCAGTCGATGCAAAAATCAGGTGGATATCAACAAGCGGTTGATGAGATTTTTGAATATAAAAGTAAATTTGATATTTAAAGATAAAAAATCTCTTATCTGCTGGTATTAAGGTAGAAGAAGTAGAGAAGGAACGATTAGTATAAACTAATTAGTAATATTTCCCTTTTTATCTGAGTATTTCTGTATAATAAAGGTAAATGACATATTTACAACCTGAACAGATTAGAGGGGGAAATATGAAACGACTGTTTATGCTTTTAAGCTTCCTATCGCTTATGGCGCTTATATCGGCTTGCTCGTCGCAGCCATCATTGAAACTTGTCGATACAAAAGTTGATATTGTAAAAGATAAAAGTCTTTCTGGTTCGGTTGTTATTTCAGAAGGCGGGAAAAATGGACAGGAGCTTGTTCCAACCGTTTTATACTACCAATTTAAAATTAAGAATAATGGATTCCGAAGGATTGGTGGAGCTGGCGATAAGAAGCTAAAAGTAAAGATTGTCCCCGGTAAAAAGCTAGCTGCTGCCTCTGAAGAATCAGTTGGAATCAATATTTTTACTCCTTCATCTTATAATGGGACCGGTTTAGGATACGGCGTGCAGGTTAATGGTGAAATCCAACCTGGTAAAACCGGAAATATGAGCCTGACATATGATTTAGGTGTAACCGAAGAAAACCCAAAAGTTTCGTTACAAGTCCCTTCAAAAGAGAAATTGGAAAAACTGAAAGCCAACGCGCTAGATGGGTCACTTATTGTGACATCGGATGGAAAAGAAATTGCGGAATTTGACTTGAAGCGATAAAACATAATGGGATTTTATGTTAAAATATAAATAACTTTACAATTTGCGCAGCGCATAAAATTATAAACGGGAATGGGGGACTTTGTATGGAAAACACGGAAACAAACAGCAATTCGGTCACTTCCTTGACAATGGGGATCCTTTCAATCATCATCCCTTTCATTGGATTGGTTCTTGGATTCATCGGAGTCGGATTTTCAAGAAAAGCCTTGAAAGAAATCGGCAAGACCAATGAAGGCGGAAGAGGACTGGCCACTTCAGGCTATGTCTGCAGTGTGATCGGGATCGTCCTTCAACTCTTAGCGGTAGTGGGGTATTTCGCGTTTGCTGCTGTAACGAACGTAGGGTAGGTTAAAAAGACAGGAGGCTCAACATGTGGTTGTTTGTCATCGTGGTTATTGTGGTTTTATTACTGGCATTCCTGATCGATTTACGAAGAAAGAAAAGAAGGAATGACCAACTTACCAAAGGAACCGATCCCAGCAAATTACAAGGGGAAAATGGCGGCGATTGGAATAGTGGGGACGGTCCGGCAGGGTTCTAATTTTTATAAGTGAAAAATGTGGCTGCCCTCAACAGGCGGCTGTTTTTATGACTATACTACTTAGGTGAAATAACGGTAAGGAGAAGTGATTATGAGTATTGTTTTTGCATTAGTTAGTGTCTATTTTTATAGTTTGGTAATCTATCGTTTAATTAAGAAAAAAAGATTCAAAACGAACGAAAATCATATTCTGATTACGTTTAGTGCAACTTTTATGGTAATATCTAATGTTCATTACTCGATAAAAATTATTTCAATTTTATTAACCATTACCTTAATCATTGTTAATAGAAAAAGTAGAAAATATGTTTTATAGCACTCAATAATTGAGAAGCGATACTTGTATAAGGTATCGTTTTTTTAATTGTTTATGAGATCGTTTGATAAAAAGAAATATTTGACAATAAATGATGTATCATCTAATATGATTTACAATAAATGACGCGTCATTTATTTTTAAAGAGGGGTGAGCCATTGATGAAAATTAATGTCTGGCATGCGGGTAACGTTTATATTGACCGTTCATTAGCTTTTAGGGGGAAATCTTTGCACCCGATGTCTTATACAGGTTGGTTTAGAGGTGCTGATAAAAAAATGTGGGTACCTGTTTCTTCATACCTGATTGAGCATCCAAAAGGGCTGATTTTAGTGGATACAGGCTGGCATGAAGACATGAGAAAGAATCAGAAAAATCATTTGGGGAGACTGGCTTATTCTATGTTTAAAGGCGAGTTGCCTGCTGGCTCATCTGTTCGTGAAAAATTAATGGAGTACGGAATAAGCAGTAAAGATCTGGATTTTGTGTTATTAACCCACCTTCACTCCGATCACGTTAGCGGTCTTGAACAAGTGAAAGATGCAAAGAAAATACTAACCAGTGAGTTGGAGTGGGAATACGCGCATAAGAGAGCAGGTTATATAAAATCAATGTGGAAGGGAATTGATATCCATACCTTTCCATTAAAAGAAATACCCTTTGGTCCCTTTAACTTGGGATTGGATTTATTTGATGATGGATCAATTTACTTAGTTCACACACCCGGGCATAGTGATGGAATGTTTTCTATTTTAATCAAAATGCAGAATGGATGGGTTTTGTTAGCAAGTGATGTAGGTTATTCAGAAAAGTCGTGGAATGATATGATATTACCTGGAGTCACAACAAATAGAAAAGATGCGAAAAAATCATTGAATTGGGTTAAAGAATTTTCAGAAAGAGAAGATTGTTTGAGGGTGATGGCAAACCATGATCCTAATATCCAACCTATGGTGATTAAATAAAATGGAGTGTATATATGGAATTTTCTCAAGAAGTTGAACGCTTTAGATTTTTGGTATTGGCTATGCAAAGACAGGGCAATCGAATATATAAAGATCTCTTATCGGATATTGGAATCACTCCATCCCAAGCGGAAGTCATTCAGATACTAAAAAAGTGGGAACAGTTATCATTAAAGGAACTAGGGGCACTATTGATTTGTGAAACAGGCAGCCCATCAAGGCTTATCGATAGAATGGTCAAAGACGGATACATAGAACGTATGCGATCAACAGATGACTCCAGGTTTGTAAAACTCCGATTAACGGAATTGGGGATCGAAAAAAGTGGCGACATTAAAAAGGCAGAAAACGAAATGTATCAAATGATTGAAAAAATTTATAAAATAGATGAACTCAAAAGTCTTAATCATTATTTGAGTAATTTTTTATCGAACTCTTCTATGTCTGAAACGTTAACTAAACGAGGATTTCTTGAAGAAGAAGAGCATTAAGCCGTGATTTGAATTAAGATTCAAGTAATTAAAGCATTTGAAAACACCTTAATGTGAAAATGAAGCTGCCTACTTCAGGCGGCTTTTTATCATTTCAATAGCATCTATCTAACTTCCTTCATCAATACGTTCGTTATCCTCTTTTGATAAACATTCACATATCGATTATTTTTGAATTTTTTTCTATTGAATTTTCCAATTTCAAACCGTACCTTGCTGTTTTCATTTATAAGCTTTTCAAACCTACTGTCTTTTAAATAATCTTGAAACCAGTCATATGTTTTAAAGTATGCGATGTTTTTTTCAATTTCCATTTCAGTCACATCCTTTGAATAAGACAAAACCATTTGACCGAGTCCCATTAAAGCGTCTAAAAGAAATTCAAAAAGAAGTTCTAAAAGTGCCTCCAAGTTATCACCCCCAAGGAATCTATTAATATCTTATCATTACTGCTAAAATATTCCAAAGTACGAATTTATTCGAAAATAGTTAATTTAACTTAATATCCGCCTCTCCTCGGAAAGCAAGCATCCTTCCGTGGAGATCAACCTTAAAAAAACTCTAAATTAGGAAATTTTTTCTTGACTTAAAGTTAACTTTAAGTTGTAAAATTTTTGTAAACCTAACGAGGGGATGATATGGATGTTATCAATCAGTGAAGCGGCAAAATTAACGGGCATTCCATCATATACATTGAGATATTACGAAAGACTTGGTCTACTTCCGCCATCAAAACGAAGCAGCAGTGGAAGGCGATTTTATACGGAGGATGACCTTAAGTTCATGAAGTTTATCAAAAGCTTAAAAGAAACTGGCATGGCGTTGGAGGATATTCATGAATTTGTGAAAGACGGTTGTATTTTAGAAAAAATCAATTCAGATGTGCAATCGACTCCAATTACCCCATCTCTAAATAAACGGATCGAAATTTTAACCCGGCATTTAGAAGGAATGGAAATGAAGAAAAAAGAGCTGGAAGGAGTCATCGATGCGACAAAGGTGAAATTGGATACCTATTATTCCATGTTAAAAGACGGGGTGGAAGAGAAATGAAGAAGCTGAAGATCTACATGATGCTGATTGGCTTTTCTATATTTACCGGAGCTACTTTTAATTTGGCAAAATATACAGTTGGCTACTTCTCACCTTCGTCTGCGGCAGCATGGCGTTTCGGCTTGGCGGCTGCTGTGATGCTAACCATTCTGGTATTTACGGAAGGCATTAAGAAGAATCAATTAAGAAGAAATGCTGTTTCGTATGTAATGCTTGGAATTATTGGGATCTTCGGGTTTAATGCTTTGTTCTTTTTAGGCTTAAAACACACATCGCCTGTCAACGGTGCGCTGATTATGGGGCTGAATCCTTTATTAACGACCATTTTCGCCCGAATCATATTAAAGAATAGCATCACGAAGAAACAGGCGGTCGGTATAATCTTTGCATTTGTCGGGGTATTGCTGGTCATTACCCACGGATCGATTGAAACGATCAGGACCCTATCCATTTCAGCTGGAGACTTGATCGTATTTGCGGGCAACATTTGTTGGGCCCTTTATGGCGTACTTGGACGCCGCTTCATCAAGGACGGAACTCCGCTTTCGACAACTACCTATACCATGGTCGTCGGTGCCGTTAGTTTAGCAGCGGTTTCACTATTCTCCTCCAACCATACTTCTTTACCGGGCATACCGATTGAGGCATGGGGAGCGATTGCTTTTATGGCGTTGTTCACCAGCGTTCTGGGTTACTTATGGTGGAATCAAGGCATTAAAGAAATTGGGGCAAGCAAAACATCCCTGTTTTTCAACCTTGTCCCCGTCGTCACGATGCTCATTTCAATTGCACTGGGAACCCCGGTCACAATCTTTCAAATCATCGGAGTTGTGTTCGTCATATTAGGTGTTTTAATCTCATCGGGAGTAATGCGTGTGGCTAAGTCGAAACCTGAGAAAACAGCAGTGGTGTGAAGTTCGACTACTATTGAAATTTAATCGGATAACGTCGCATCAAGCTGCCCTCATCAGGCAGCTTTTCTTATGGATAAATTCACTTATCGTCCAGGGAGTGGTTTCTCACAAAAATGGCTGGAATTTTATTGATTGGACAAGGATATTCTTAGATTTTGTCGAAAATCAAATGAGTCAGGCAAATAAAGGAAGTAGGGAACGGTAATGTGGGAATCCATCCAAAGCATGTGCTTACACGTTGTATTTATTCTTTTTACAATCTTAATCTATCAAGTCTTTTTTAATGAAAGAGAAGAGAAACGGAAAAGGATCCGTTCCAAATTTTTTCTCTGCATGTTGATCATAATAGTGTTTACGATGAGTCATCCTGTCCTTTATTCAGAAGTCTATAAGTATGATTTTAAAGTAGTCCCCTTCATCCTAGCTTTTTTATACGGTGGCAAAAGAGCCGGATTTGCAGCCTTTTTGGCCCTGCTGATAACGGGTTTCTTCACCGGTCCTAAGCTTTTGATCCTGGTAGGAAATTATACAATCTTTTGTCTATTGATGCTGTCTATAACCCGTTTGTATCACCGTTATCGAATAAAAGGAAAAGTCGTTGTGATCAGCCTGGTTTTTCTGATGATCCCAATCACAAGAGGCATCTTTCTCATGGTAAAAGGAGATTACCCTCAAACCTTATTTGAAGTAAGCTCCTCTCTTATAATTTTAGCAACCCTTATCGCCATCATTTATTTAATTGAAAACATGAATGAGCAAATGGAGATGAGGCAAGAGCTGATCCGAACGGAAAAGATGGATGTCGTCAGCCAGCTGGCGGCTTCGGTTGCCCATGAAGTCCGCAATCCAATGACCTCCGTCCGTGGGTTTATGCAGCTCATGCAGCAGGAACGCTTGACGGATAAACAGGATATGTATATCAGCATCTCCATAGAGGAATTAGACAGGGCGCAGGGAATCATTAGTCAATACTTGGATCTAGCAAAGCCGCAAACCAATCCTTATGAAAGCATTGATTTAACTTCCGTCATCCAGCAATCGATTAATGTCATGCAATCGTACGCCGTCCTGAACAGTATTCAAATTACACAGCAAGTGGAAGCCTCTCTTGAAATCGAAGGAATAAAACTAGAAATCCAGCAAGTGTTAATTAATATCATCAAAAATGCGATTGAAGCGATTCGAAGCGAAGGGAAGATCTGGATATCGGCAGCCAAACAAGCCAATGGCTTTGTATCCATTCAAATTAAAGATAATGGTGCAGGAATGACCGAAGACCAAATAAAAAAACTGGGGAGTCCCTATTACTCTACCAAGGAAAAGGGAACGGGCCTTGGATTGACGGTATGCTATCATATCGTGAAGCAGATGGGTGGTCAAATCCAGATCAAGAGCGAGTTGAAAAAAGGCACATGCTTCACAATAAATCTGCCAGCTAAAAAGTAGGTGAAACTGAAGATATTTCTTATTTTTCGATTTAACTATTACATAGAGAAGTGAGAGCATATTAATCCTATCAAGTTGATTGGAGCGGCAGGTGCGAGACTCCTGAGGGATCAGGGGGCAAGATGGGACCCCGCAGCGGAGCGAGGGATATAAGGAGGATGTTCGAGTTCGATGTGTCGCTGTCGACTACCGACATCGAACGACCTCACTTCGTGTGAACCCCCTCGGATAGCGAGCATCCTGCCGTGGAAATCAGCAGGGAGTCAAAACAGCTCCTATTAATCTTGATATTATTTTGCCTATATAGTGGAGTGTTTTATTTTGCCCCACGCGTTTATTCATTGTACAAGAGCATAACCGATATAATCAAAAGTATTCAGGTCAGCAAAAACAACCGTAAAGTTCGGTTCGGACTTTCCATCAGTAGGCAGCATAATCCGATAAACTTCTTTTCCTTCGTATGATTTGTCCTTAACTCCACTCATCATATTCTTTTCTAAAGTTATTTTTGATACCTTGGCATCTTTCCATGTACCTTTAATACTTTCTTTTTGTTGTGCAGGTAATTGACTCCAAACAACCTCTCTTACATCTTCGTGTTTACTGTCTAGTTCTAGGGTGTTTTGGTCATTATTACTTGCCTGTCCGTTTTGATTAGAGCAAGCACATAGTCCAAACAAAAGAAACATTGAAAAAACCAGTAGTAGAACTTTCTTCACTCGACCATCTCCTTAAAATAACGGAACTGTTTTACGTAAAGTTATTTCACCATTACACTCTCAAAATCCCAAAGACGTTCAAACCGAACCAAATTGAAATCTGAATCAATCATGAGTTTGTAAATATCCGGTTTCGTTGTTTGACTCCAGAAATCATAATCAAATCGTTCATCAAAATAACTCAAGATGCAGGTCATGATATTCCCATGGATCCCTATCGCAATCTTCTTTCCACGATAATTCTCCTCGACTTCCCTTAACCCACTTATCCCGCGATTCTGCACTTCCTGGTTGGATTCACCGCCGGGATATTTGTAGTTTGGATTTTCAAACACAAATTTGATGGCGTCGAGCGGTTTTTCAAAATGATGATCTCTCGCCGCTAAGTCCCTTTCTCGAAAACGGGAATCTAATTTTATTTCCTGGTTGAAATGCTCAGCAAGACCTTCTACCGTTTGCCTAGCTCTTACATATGTACTGGAAATAACATGATCGATATTTTCTTTGATCATGATGTCAGTGATCTTTTGTGCGTCCTTCCAGCCCTTTTCAGAGAGCTCTCTAGTTTCTTCGTTTTCTTTTGAAAAAACAGAATGAGCATGCCGGACAAAATAAACCTCCGTATTCATCGTTCCCCCCCTTTTAACACTGCTAATCTAATTATAGTTTACTTTGATATATATATGGAAATTGGAAGCGGAGAATTATTATTTTCAAAAAATTTAAATAATATAACGTTTTCATGATTATCTGTCATCATTTTACGGTGACTATTCGACTATTAATCATCTTTTGATCAATTTCCAATTGTTTCGTTTTAGAAAATTTACTATTATTTAAATAGTAAATTTTATTTTACAATAATGTAAATACAGTATTTAAGATTGAGATGGATGGGAGGAAAAGGTGTGGAAAACAACAAAGAGTTAAACAGGGGATTGAAAGCCCGCCATATTCAGATGATTGCCCTGGGGGGAACGATCGGCGTAGGGTTGTTCATGGGGTCTGCCAGTACGATTCATTGGACAGGACCGTCTGTCATGCTAGCCTATGCAATTGCGGGAGTCTTTATCTTTTTCATCATGCGCGCCATGGGGGAAATGCTGTACGTGGAGCCAAGCACCGGTTCCTTTGCGACATTCGGCTACAAATATATCCACCCGCTTGCCGGTTACCTGACAGCTTGGAGCAACTGGTTTCAATGGGTCGTTGTCGGGATGTCTGAAATTATTGCTGTAGGCGCTTACATGCAATACTGGTTCCCGGATCTTCCTGCATGGCTTCCCGGGTTGATTGCTCTGATTATGCTCGGTGCAGCGAATCTGATTTCGGTCAAATCATTCGGTGAGGTTGAATTCTGGTTTGCCATGATTAAGATTGTCACGATCATACTTATGATCATTGCGGGATTGGGGCTGGTCCTTTTTGGCATCGGAAACGGAGGCCATGCGATTGGCATCTCCAATCTTTGGACGCACGGCGGATTCTTTGCCGGCGGATGGAAAGGCTTCTTCTTTGCCTTGGCCCTGGTCATCGGCGCCTATCAAGGAGTGGAGCTGATCGGGATCACAGCAGGTGAAGCTGAAAACCCGAAAAAAACGCTGCGAAGTGCCATCCAAAGCATCATTTGGCGCATCCTTGTCTTTTACATAGGGGCAATCTTCATCATCGTCACGGTCTACCCTTGGAATGAGCTGAATTCAGTGGGAAGCCCATTTGTTGCGACATTTGCCAAAATCGGAATCACGGCAGCTGCAGGCTTCATTAACTTTGTCGTCATCACCGCGGCCATGTCCGGCTGTAACAGCGGAATCTACTCTGCTGGTAGAATGCTTTATACGTTAGGTGTGAACGGCCAGGCACCGAAAGTCTTCAAGAAGGTTTCTGCCCATGGGGTGCCATTGGTCGGCACGATCGGGGTACTGCTGGGCCTTGTCGTCGGTGTCATCTTAAGCTATATCGCACCTAAGAATCTATTCGTCTATGTTTATAGTGCCAGCGTCCTTCCGGGAATGATCCCTTGGTTCGTCATCCTGATCAGCCAAATTCGCTTCCGGAAAGCAAAAGGGGAGCAAATGGACAAGCATCCATTCAAAATGCCATTTGCCCCGGTGACCAACTACTTGACGATTGCCTTCCTGATCTTTGTGCTCGTCGGCATGTGGTACAACGAAGACACACGCGTATCGCTCATCGCTGGATTCGTCTTCCTCGGACTCGTTGTCGTCAGCTACTATGCTTTCGGCATCAGCAAGAAGGTGCCGCAGGAGATCCAGGAAAAGGACGAAGTGGCGTAAAAAACAAGAAGCAAGAGCTCAGAGCTCTTGCTTCTTGTTTTATTATTTATCATCATAAGGGGGAGAAGTGTCAGTACAGTGTCCAAGCTGTGGAGGCACTAAGGCGAGAAAAAATCCCAACTGAAATAGCTTCACTTAGGACGTCGTTAAGTCGCATTTTGCTCCTATCTTGGTCTAGTAATGATACAGTCTGCTGAAATTTTTTTGTTAACAACTATGCGAGAAAGTCGAGAACCCGCTTGATCACGAGCTTGGTCGCGTCAGCATCGTAAGCCGGTATACTGCTGTCGGTGAAGAGATGTTCCTTGCCTTCGTATAGAAAAAGTTCAGCGTGATCAGCCGACGCCACAAGTTCACGGGCCGCGTCGATGTCGCCGTCTTCAACGAAAAAAGGATCTGCACTCATGGCGTGAATTTGCACAGGCAAGTCGACCGGCCACTGAGATTCGAACGACGAGGTCGGGAGGCAGGCATGAAAAAACAGTGCACCCCTGGCGCCTTCACGGGTTTGAGCGAGCTGCTGTGCTGCTGGGACACCGAGTGAAAAGCCAGCATAAACGACATCGCGTGAAAGCTCGCCGGCTGCCCGGACGCCGCGCGCGGTCACTTCTCCAAATCCGATTTCCTTAACATATCCCAAGCCTTCTTCCAGTGAGGAAAAGATGCATCCGTCAAATAAATCTGGCACATGCACAGTATGTCCCGCATCTCTCAGTTGATCCGCGATTGCTTCAATCCCCTTCGTTCGGCCTAAAACATGGTGTAACAACAAAACTTCTGCCATCGTTTTTTCCTCCAATTCAATAAATTTCATATCTCTAAGTTTCGACAAAATTGCCTCTTTGACCTGCAAGAACCGTAACTTCAAAATGATCACTTTTAAAGCGATGAACCGCATGTAATCCATTTTGATAACAATATACGTCATACTAAGGATCGGCTAATCAAATAATTAGGCGATTTTTTTATTTCCGTAAGCGATTGCTCGGTTCTTTCATCTTTCTTTAAGGATTCTTTAACCATAATGAGATAAAGTAATAAAGGACAGGCAATTATATTGATTGGAGATTTTTGTTTGAATATTTTCGATAACACCATAAAAAAACTGACCTACAAGCAAATCATATTGTATGCCGTCATAGGGCTTTGTTTTGCCGCCTCCGTTTTGTTTGTGTATCACAACGAAGCCTTCTATAAACGTACGATCGCCGAGGTGGCCAAAACGAGCGTCGACGGTACAAAGAAAGTGACCGATGCTCATGGCAATGTCGATCATTTGTACACCCAGCGCATCACAGCGGAAATCACAAATGGCAAAGAGAAAGGGAAGCGGATTGATCTGACGAATAAGTTCTCATCCTCCGGTGCCTACGATCAAGCATACCGCGTTGGCAATAAGTTATTTGTTTCGGTTGATAAACAGTTAAATGAACATGGGGATTTGACCGGATCGATCATAGACGTAAAGCGTGACAAGTACGTATTGGTGATGGCATGGATTTTTATCATCACGTTGCTTCTCGTGGGGAAAAAGCAAGGAGTTCTCTCGATTATCAGTTTGGCGGTCAATGCTAGTTTGATGTCGTACGCATTGGATGTATATGTCCATCACTCCGACATGAGCTTGTTATGGATATGCGGGATATTGGTGATTTTGTTTACCGTCATTTCCTTGCTACTTATCAGCGGTTTCAATGAAAAGACGTATGCCGCGATCACTGCGACCTTGCTGGGAATCTTTCTATCGCTTGGCATCGCCTATCTCGTGATCGCGTCCACTACTGGTCTGCGTTATGAAGAAATGCAATTTCTGACACGCCCGTATCGACTCGTGTTCATGGCAGGGCTTTTTGTCGGATCCTTAGGTGCCGTCATGGATGTAGCCATTACCATCTCATCTTCCATCTTTGGGTTGTTTGAAAAAAATCGCAGCGTGCCGATGAAAGCACTTAGAACATCCGGAATGGATATTGGAAAAGATGTGATGGGAACCCTGACCAATATTTTGTTTTTTGTGTACGCGAGCGGTTCGATTCCAGTGATCATCTTATATTTGAAGAATGGATCCTCGTTGGACTTTACGCTTTCGATGAACCTCTCATTGGAATTTGCCCGTGCCTTGGCAGGGGGGATTGGCATCGTGCTGACCATTCCGATAAGTGTATACACGTCCATTTTTTTTGTTAAGCGAAAGAGGAACAGCTTATGAATGTATTAGTCGTTTTATCAGTCATATTGTTTATATTGATGGTTTGGGTTGGCGGAAACCAAGGTGCCCGGTCTTTTATTTCGTTGTTTTTTAACTTTGGGGTGCTCCTTATCGCCATATTCTTCATGCTGGATCATCATCTTAATCCGATTCTCATAACCATGATCGCATGTGCCGTGAGCAGCTGCATCAATCTATTTTTCATTAATGAATTTAATCGGAAAACCATCACGGCATTCATTTCTACGCTCATCACGATTGTGATCCTGCTCATATTTATTGATATCGTGGCGAGCATGGCGATGATTCAGGGATTTGGTAAGGAACAATTACAGGAGCTTGCGCCATATTCCCTTTATATTGGCGTGGATTTTGTGAAAATTGGAGTCGCAGTGATTATCATAAGCACCATCGGAGGTATAACGGAAGTCGCAATTTCCATTACATCCTCGATGGAGGAGATGTTGAATCATCATCCATCCATTGGCAGGAAAGAGTTATTCTTATCGGGGCTGCGAGTCGGGAAGGATATTTTGGGAACGGATACGAATACCTTGTTCTTCGCCTTTTTTGGCAGCTATATGGCCTTGCTCATATGGTTTAAAGATTTACACTATTCCATCGGAAAAATCGTGAATTCCAAAATATTCAGTGCGGAAATGATCACTATTTTTTGTGCGGGCATTGGAATCGCACTGATTATTCCGATTGCCTCGGGGATCAACGCCTATTTTTCAGTGAAAACTAAAGAGAGATAAATATTGAGATGGGGCTTATCAAAACACGATAAGCCCCATATTAGATTTTTCATTTCTTCTTCAAAATCCCCAAATACTCCACCCACGGCCCGACATCCGCCCGATATCGCTCCGCCATCACCCGGACAATTTGAGAGATGTGAGTGAGGTCATGTACGACCCAAGTGGACAGCAGCTCCCTTGCTTTGACAGAGCCAAATGCCGGGTGGGAACCGGTCCGTTCATAATCGAGGCTGCACTCGCTGATCGCTCTTAATTTCTTTATGCTTTCCTTCCGAATCGTAATAAATTCATGCAGTTTATACTCGATCGAATGTTTTTGGTCATTATGGAGATGGGAAAAACGACCAAAGGGAGGAAAGGGTTTGCCCTCACCTTCCTGCAGCAAAAATTCCAGCCTGGGGATCCAGTTCGTTTTCTCGCCTTCAATCAAATGGTCAATGACTTCCGCGGCATTCCACGTACCTTCGCCCTCATCGCATTGCACCCATCCGGCAGACAGCCCGGACAAAACATACTCCAGCGTTTTCGGCGTCCGCTCCAACACCTCAATCGCTTCCTCTATATCAAAATTCATGTAAGATGCCCCTTTCTTTAAAGGCTCTTTTCTCAAACTTTGTTGCTTTAGCTTCTAAAATAGGATTGTCTATACAGTTTTTTAACTTTAAAAATTGCTTAAATTAGCGAGAAAAGAGCCGGGATTCTATATTTAACACGCGAATCATCTAGTTTCGCGTTAAAATTGGCAGTAAGATTTTAACAAAAATCTTTACGAAAACAACCTCTCTAAAAGAAGAATGTACCTACCACTATATTTGGCAAAGGGCATTAAGAATCCTTTAAAAAAGTTCATTTCAGATGGTTGTTTTCTAAAAATAACGATGTTTTAGAGGGATTCGAAAAGAGGTTTGAAAGGATATCAGCGAAATCGACCAACATATCTGCGAAATTTCCATTTTATCTACGAAAACGGCGCATTTATCTGCGAAAATCCTAATATATCGATTATTCTACCTTCCTCGACAAATTTCGCGAACACCGTCGCTGCGTAATTCAGGCTGCTAGACGATAAAGTAACAAACATGATAGACCTACAGAAGATACTGGATTAAAATGACAATACAGGTGGAAGAGGAGGTCAACAATGAACGACCAATTAAAGGGGAAAATCGAGAAAGAAATAGGGGAAATCAACAAGATAGAATTACTGGCTGAACAAGGATGGACGTCACAAGTGAGTAAGATCGTTTCAGTCGAAGGTACATATTTGCTTAAGAGTGCTTTCCAAGAAAAATATCGGACATGGCTGAAGGAAGAGGCTGGAATTTTAGAAAAACTGAGTTATGAGAAAGAGGTCCCCGTCCCTTCATATCACGGATTCATTGAAGAAAAGGATGCCAGCCATCTATTCATGTCGTTTGAAAATGGCAGGAGCTTAACGGCTGCGTTGAGAGACGCAGCATCCACCACCGAAAAGCGAGCCCTGGTGAAAAGCTTCGGACGATTTCTTCAACACTATCACGAAATGGAGCCGATCAAACTGCTTGAGAAAGAAGGGGAGTGGCTGGAACGACAGCTGATTCTAGCCCAAAGATATGTGGAAAGCGGACAAGCGGATGGGACAATGGAGTTATTAAACCAGTTAAAGACTCAAAAGCCTTCTTCGGTGAAACAAACCATGATTCACGGAGACTGCACAACGGATAACGTGTTCGTCATCGATCGGGAAGTGCAGCTGTTCATTGATATCGCCGGCATGACAGTGGGGGACCCCCGCTATGACATATCCTTGGCCATCCGGAAATTCACCCCGGAACTGATTCAAGCGTTCTATGAAGGATACACACGCTATCAAGTCACGAAGGAAGAATATCAATTTTTTGATGAAGGACTTTATGAGTTTTTTTGATAGAGTTATAGATTTTTAAGGTTTTACTGATGAAAAGACATTGATTGAAGTGGAAAATGCGAGAATCTTGGGCGATCAGGGATAGTCTGAAAAGAGCAGTGAAGGGATATCAGCGAAATTGTGCAATATATCTACGAAAATTTCGTTTTATCTACGAAATCGGAACATATATCTGCGAAAAACTCGAAATATCAATTATTCTACCTTTCTCGACAAATTTCGCTATCTATATGAAATGCGACAAAAATACAGAACTTGTTCAGTGAAAGGATAAAACATGATTAATTTTCTTTTGCGCCTATTTTCCGCAGGAACCGATCAATCTTTAGATACACATAAAATTGATCAAAATATCGAGCGGCTTCAGCAATATAATTGGTTTCAAGCGCTATATGAAGATCAGAAATATCATCGCCAATTCTTTGTTAATAGAAAAGTAAGGGAGTATTTACAGAGCAAACCTCGAGTAAACAAATTGATCAATAATGAAAAGGCTCGAAAAAAATTCCTAATGCTCTTAGAAGAACAATCACGCTAATCATCCAGGAGGGAACACGATGTTAAAATCACTGATCTTCGATATGGATGGAACACTGTTTCAAACTGATAAAATCTTAGAACTATCACTCGATGACACCTTCAGCCATCTGCGCTCACTAGGCCAATGGGAAAATGAAACACCGATCGAAAAGTATCGTGAAATCATGGGTGTTCCGCTGCCCCGCGTATGGGAAGCGTTAATGCCTGACCATTCAGGACAGCTAAGGGAAGAAATGAACGATTATTTTCTGGAAAGATTAATAGAGAATATTAGCGGGGGAAAAGGCGCCCTCTACCCGAACGTAGAGGAAGTCTTCAGTTTTTTAAAAGAAAATGGCTATTCCATATTCATCGCGAGCAATGGGCTGATCGACTATTTACAAGCCATTGTGAGCCATTATCATTTGGACAAGTGGGTCACGGAAACGTTCAGTATCCAGCAGATCCAATCCCTTGATAAAGGCGAGCTGGTCAACACGATTTTATCCAAATATGACATAAAAGAAGCAGCAGTCGTCGGAGACCGCCTCTCAGATATTAATGCCGCGAAAGATAACGGCTTAATCGCTGTGGGGTGTAATTTCGATTTCGCCAAGGAAGAAGAGCTGGCGCAGGCAGATATCGTCATTGATGATCTGATGGAACTGAAAACCATTTTGCCTAGGTTCAGCATTAAGCATAGGGAGTAGTTTCGAGTATTAAAGCTAACAGATCGATGTCATGCCTTTCGTTATGGTTCCAGTGCGATCATCAACATAATCCGTTCCATGCTCACAGTTTTTTTTTTATTTTCCCATTTCACGATATACGCATTCCACTCGTGGGTGATGGATATGATGTGAACCTCGCCGATGCTGCCAGAGTGTCTTTTTAACACAATCGATTTCGCTTGTTCTTTAGATATGGTGCGTTCAGCAAAGACGCTGCAGCCGCTATTGAGCAAAAGCAGCAAGATAGAAAATATGAAAAGTTTCCGCTTCATCGAATCTCACCTCCATATTTTTAGACGATTATCCAAGTATGTAAGTTCCAATTTATTCAATAACATATGACGACTATAGAAAAGGGGATTACGATGTTTACATTAAAAGTGAATGAAGAACTATCATTAAAATTACTTGAAAAGGAAGACGCCAAGGAATTGTTCGCACTGGTGGATGAGTCCCGGAACTATTTGAGGGAGTGGCTTCCGTGGGTGGATAACATGAAACATGAAAAGGAATATGAACCGGTCATCGAAATGTGGTTGAAACAGTTCGCCGCACATGACGGTTTTCAAGTCGGCATCCTCTATAAAGGATATTTAGCAGGCATGGTTGGATATCATGGCATCAATTGGTCAAATAGGAGAACGAGCATCGGCTATTGGCTTGCCGAAAAATATCAGGGCAACGGAATCATGACAGCCGCTGTAAAGGCTTTGATTGACCTGGCTTTTGAAGAATATCAATTGAATCGCGTTGAAATCCAGTGTGGTGTGGAGAATCACAAAAGCAAAAGCATCCCTGAACGCCTTGGATTTAAGCAGGATGGAATCGTCAGGGATGCTGAATACTTATATGACCATTTCCACGACTGTGTGATGTACAGCATTCTAGCGAAAGAATGGAAGTAAAAATATTCAATCTCCTAGTTCAATCGTACAAGCCTCAACCATCGTTCTACATAAAATAATTAGAACAATGGTTGAAAGGAGAAGGAAGATGAGTAATGAATTTCAATTTAATATAAGAACACAATTCAGCTTCTTGGTTGATGATGAGACGCTTAGTTGTATTCTAGCCGGCATTGCTGCTGAAAATCCTGAGAGTGTCAATCTTACAGGGTTTATGCAAACGAAGCTTTTCAATCCGGATGATTGCTGTGAAAGGAACACTGGCTGTAATATTGTAAGGGTGGTTCCAGGTCAAATTGATTCTGAAACGATTGAGGATATTAATAGAGTAGAGGATGTACTAAACACGCTTGGCGTCGATTATCAAATGAAAGCAGTCATTCAAATCGCGAATATTGTACCGGGTGTTCCAGGCATAGTAAACGCTATATTTGGCGCGTTGTTCTGCCAGGTAACGGTTGAAGCATTTTATCCAGGAGAAAACACTAGATTGATATTGGATGTAAAAACAGAGGATCTGAGCAAAGCGCTTGCGATCTTGGAACAGCCTTCGCCCCTTCCGCAATGCATCAAAACTTGCAGGCCGGGCTCGGGTGAAAACTGCGATCCATGCAATCCGTGCGATGGCGTGTACTAATCGCTTAGCATCAATGGGAAAGCAAAAAGCAAGGGATGCGATGATCATTCCTTGCTTTTTTAACCCTTTACACAGGTATTTGAACCTCTTGAGAAGACGCGGGCTTTTTATTAGACGTAAACACAAATTTCACATCGATCAGAAAATGAATCAGGATGCATATCCAAAGGTTTCCAGTCGCAAGGTAGACGTAAAGCAATGCTCCCCCCATGTAAGCCGTACCAACGACACCTTTCCATCCTTGGTATAAATGAACGATGCCGAATAACAAGCTCATTACGATCATCAGCGGGATAATCGATAATTGAAGATCAATATGATTGAAGTAGTACAGCATCACCCCGCGAAAGACAACCTCCTCGCAAAAGCCGGCGGTCAGAGCGACAAGAGCAAAGAGAAGCCTCTCCCCAAAGGTAGACGGAAGCATGAAGCGGATGCTGTCCATTTGACGTTCAAAATAGGATAGGAGATTTTGCTTAAGTTTTTTTGAAAACAGAAAAATCAATCCGAATATGGCGATGGTGGATAACACACCCCAAAAAACCTGTTTTAAATGGGCTGATTGATCATGAAGAATCGGAGTGCTGACGATAAACAAATCTTTAATGGAGCGTTTGGTGGCGAAAAAATAGATTAAAAACACTCCGGTAAAGATCCATTGCGGAATGATGATCGTCCAATACATTTTATAGTTGTTGGAAAAATCCGCGTGCTTCATATAAAGGTAATCCCAAATCGGGTACCCGATAATGATGCACAATAATAGAACGGCGATGATGAACATGATTTACCCCCTTTAGTCTCTCTACCATCCTACTACAAATTTTCCAAATTTAACAAATTAATTTTCAGACAAGGAGGAACATGGTTTATAAAAATATTTGGTTGAGATTAACAGCTAATTTTGAAATAATTGGTATATAATTAACGATTAGTGTAAGAAAGGAGTATTCGCAATGGGAATAGTAGTGGCATTATTATGCACAGGTTCAATCTTGTTTCTCGCTTGGAAAGCAGGAGATAAGGAAAAGGAGCAGGGAAGATAAAGTTAATTCACCGCAACCATGGAGGCAACGGAGGAGTGAGGAATTGATTATAAAAAAACCGATCATACTTTTAATCATGAGCTTAGTCGTGATCATGTCTGCTTGCAGTCATACATCCAATTCAACAGCGTCAAAGTCTGAACAATCATCACAAAGCAATACGGATTCTTCCAAAAATACACCATCCACCACGAAGACGAACAGCAGCGGGAACAACGAAGATTCTACTGCATCTGCAGACAAGACAAAGAGTCCGACTGATAGCCTCTTTGACCCTGTCATTGCAGACGCAATGGAGTATGTAAAAGACCATACAAAAATCTCATTGATGGCTCCAGCCAAGGCCGATTTCAAACCAAATGTCCAGTATATGAGCGCCAAGGCAACGGCCGATCAGAAAAGCTACTCGGTGAATCTTATCTCAACCGACAAACCAATTCCACTAAACAGCCCGACTCTTTCATCTGTAGAATATGACGATATGAACAAGTTGATAGGAAGGTTCAGCGCAACGGCGTATTCTTCTCCTGAAGATGCAAAAGCGCAGTTACATAAATCGTATGAAGGTGATATTGCCCCCGCCTACCAGCCGCCTCCAGATTCAGAGTCAACCAAGGTGGATCTCGGCCACGGAATCACAGGCACTGCCTATTCTTCATTTCCGATGGTGGAATGGAATGAAGGGAAATGGACCCTGCAGGTTTGGGACGGCACGCTGGAGCAAGATATTCAAGAAGCCCAAAAGATTGTAGCCTTTTTAGACACGAACCTGCTGCCTCCAACCGATGGCGTGTTTGGGGAAAATCTCGCCGGTGATGGACAGCATACCACCGCAGCATGGGCATACGGCAATACCGTGTATTCAACTTTTAGCTATCAAAGTGGCTTGATGGCAGCAGAAATGGCCGCTGCCTCACGCGTGTATCCTGATGGGCAGTCCATGGGGCGAAACTGAAGAAAAAAGTAAATCCATTCACTGTAGACACGGGTATCGAGAGGACATCTCGATACCTTTTGTCATTTTTACTTGTTTATGTTTAAAGGTCTTCTTCAAAAATGCCCTTGGACAAATTAAGGGTTTTAGAATTAGGTCCAAAAAGCTTCGTGATGGAATTAACCGCAAGTATGATGGAATAACTTCCGGAAGTGATGGAGAAAACTCAAATAGTGATGGAATAAATCCTTTTTGTGATGGAAAAAACGCAGATAGTGATGGAATTGATCCAAACTCTGATGGAATCCCCCCACTCCACCATTGAAAAAAATCGAATCACATTTGGAAGCATCGATAATTTCCGCGCAGCATCCATTCAATTTGTCCTTTTTCTGGCTGGTGTGATCCGAAATTTCAATTTTTTGAAAGGAAAAGTGATAGGACTTTATCAATTACACCTTCCTTTTTGAATCGGGTTAATTGGATATTTATGTTAAAATAAAAAAGGTAGATTTATATATTGGAGGTTTACAATGAATAAAAATTTTTTAGGAACACTGTCAATCTTATTTGGCGAAATTTTCCTGGTTTTATACCTATCCCTGAAGGTTCCGACTTCACTAAATACGGTTTTTCTTGTGGTAAGCCTCGTATTGAACATCTCTGGATTTTTGTTGATCTTGAAATCTGTTAAGACATCCTAAGGAGGGGGCTAGTAAATTGAAATGGAATAAAAAATTTGTTATTACCCTCAGCATCATATTTTTGGTTGGAGGAGTATTCATTTTTCAATCGTGGAATCCTTCGACACCAGCTGAGGCTTTAAAAAAGAAGATTCCTTCATTAGGTTCTTCCCTTTACGAGGAAAAGAGTGAAAATCAAGACTTTGCCATCTATACCTCTTCATCGTCGCAGCGACAAGTAGTTACTGCTTTTTTAGAAAAAAATATTTTCAGCGCTTGGAAAATAAGAAACATAACGCGGACGGATATTCAGGAGCGAAATACTGGCAGCTGGTCAACTTATCATGACATGAATCAAAATCAATACACAGCAATCGGGATAATCGATCCGGATGTCAAAAAAGTCATTTTTCCAAACAATAAATCGGCTCAAATCATCAATATACCTGATAGTAAAAGTCGCATTTGGATTTATACATATGATAAGAATGATTTAGATGGCAGTTTCACACCTGAATTTATAAATTAAAAACTCCCTTCACTGAAGGGAGTTTAGTTATGATCAGAGATGATGGCAAAAATCTGATGATCTTCCCATTGCCCGTTAATCTTTACTCCTTTTCGCTCAATCCCTTCTTTATGGAAACCGGCCTTTTCCAAAACCCGCATGGAACCGATATTGCTCAACATCACTCCTGCATCGACACGGTGCAGGTTTAGCTCATTAAACGCAAAGTATACTGCCAGGGAAACTGCTTCTGTGGCATATCCTTTCCCGGTATATTGATGATCCAATGAATAACCGATCAAGCTTCTCTGAAGTGAACCCCGCGAAACACGATAGAGCGATACATCGCCAATCAATGTCTCGTTATCTTTTAAAAAGATGCCAAAAGAGTATTGTTTATCTTCTTCTCTAAGCTTCATGGAATTGTGAATATACTGCCGTTTCGACTCGAGCGTAAAATAACCATCGGCAAAAGTCGGTGAATACTTCTGAATCAGCTCGCCGTTTCTTACATGAAAATCGAGTAAATCTTCGGCATCTCCGTCTTTAAAAAAGCGAATAAAAATATCATTGCCCACAAGACCCATCCCCCTTATATATAATTATCTATATTATCCATGAACTCTTGAACCTTTGCCATTATCCCGGTCAGATAAACACATAAAAAGACAGGAGAAATCCTTCACTATTATTTATCATTGTATTTGAGCGACAGAAATGGAGGTTTTAAAAATGGAATTGAAAGAAGTGATAAAGAAAGCATTTGTGCTGGTCGGCTACAGTGCCGCAGGAAAATGGGGGTGTGATGCCGTCTATCCGATCCCTAGTTTATGGGGAAAATCGATTAAATTTATTTCTGACCACCAAGTAGAAAAAATTGTCGGCGTCTGCCTGCCGCCACGAAGCGACCACTATTTCTATACGTGCGGCATGGAAATGGTGTCAGTTGATTTCGGAAAAATTGAAAAAGGAATGACTGTGCATACTTTTCCAGCACAAAAATACGTGGTGTTCAAGCATCTCGGTCCCGCTAAAAGCATTCCCCATACTTATAGAAAGCTCTGGGACGTATTTGACAAACAGGGTTATGCAATTAAAGAAGGTGTGCCTGAAATTGAAATCGTCAAAACCAATCTGTTCGGGAAAGAAGAAACCGATGAATATGAGATGGAAATATGGGTGCCGGTACATTGACATGCGTCCCGTGATACAGATCGTCTTTTTTCATTAATTATGAACCGGCAATTAAAAGAAATCAGCGAAATCCAGCCAAGTATCTTCGAAAATCCAATTTTATCTACGAAAAAGGACCATATATCTTCGAAAATCCCAATATATCGATTATTCTACTATTCTCGACAAATTTCGCCACCGCTGCATATCAAACCTCATCCCCACAAAACCCTTCCGAAATTTCTCCAATAATGTCTTAATCCCCATCAGGGCCGAATAGACTATTTATAATAACCACTTATTTTCAAAAGGAAGGGGTGGCAATATGTTTTCGGCTACAGAAATGCGCACGTTCGAATTGTTTTCTGTTCCGCATATCACTGTACTTTTGATCTTTGTGGCGATATCATTTCTTCTTATTTTTTTCAAAGGTTACTTGAAGCCCCGGCAGTCGGTCATCAAATGGGTGCTGTTCTGGGCGCTGGTCATATGTGAAGTGTCCGGCCAGATCTGGAACATCGCAACCGATCAATGGGATGTTGGCAGTTTGCCGCTGCAGCTATGCTCCTTCAGTATGTTTCTGATCATCTATTTATGCTTCAAGCCGAATCCTAAAGTGTTTTATGTATTGTTTTTCATTGGTTTCCTCCCGCCCATCCTAAGCATGGTCACACCCGAATTGTTCTACCAATTTCCCCACTACAGCTTCCTAAGATACTTCTTGTTTCATTCCGCCATCGCCTGGTCCGTTTTGTATTTCATCGTCTATGAGGGATATCGCGTCCCGATCAAAGCCATTTGGACCGGCTTCCTAATGATCAATGCCCTCGCCGTCCCTATCTTTTTCATCAACATTCTCCTCGGCACTAATTTCTTATATCTGGCAAGCCCGACCGAATCCGAAACCATTTTATCCTTTTTCGGCACCGGCATCATGTATTACATCAACCTGGAAATCGCAGCGGTAATCGTCTTTTTCATCTCGTACATCCCGATGGCGCTGCTTGTGAAGCGGGAGGGGAGGAAGGTGGAAGGATCCCGATAGAGTTTTTGTTCATGATAGATTACAATATTCATATTCATGAAATTAGAAAATTTTAGCATATCAAAGGGTGGTCAGGATGCAAAAGAGAATGTTAAAACTTTTAAAAATTCCAAGCGGTGAAGATGTGATCATTGGGAGAATATACATTGCAGAAGGGGAAGGGCCGCATCCAACGGCTCTTTTTCTGCATGGGTTTCCGGGAGTCATGATGAATCTGGATACAGCTGCGGAACTTCAGGAGCGGGGAATCAACGTATTGGTCATAAATTACCGAGGCACATGGGGGAGTCAAGGAACATTCTCGTTCACCCATTCATTAGAAGATGTAGGTGCAGCCCTTCACTACATTAAAGAAAAGGAAGCTGCCAGCGAAAATCGAATCGATGCGGAGCGGATTGTACTGGTGGGGCATAGCTTTGGCGGTTTCTTGGCACTAGTTGCAGCCGCATCGGATCCAACAATAAAAGCTGCCGCGTCGCTTTCTGGAGCCAATTTCGGATTGTTTGCACGACTAGTGGAACAGGACCCAGACTTTGAGCCCCAGCTAGCGGAAGTGCTAAGAGAAAGCACCTATTTCCTGAATGGTGCATCGGTCGGGGCGATTATAGAAGAAATCAAAATTAATAAAGAGGAGTGGAATACGTTTCAAATTGCCCCGCGACTCGCAGACAAAAAAATTCTCTTAACTGCTGCAGCATATGACAGTCAGCTGCCAAAATCTCAATTCCATGATCCACTTGCTGCGATGCTTCAAGATGCTGGTGCCCGAAACCTTCAATGCAAAGTTTTTGATACCGATCATAACTACATCGATATGCGAAAAGAACTAGCGTCCACTTTGTATGGGTGGATGATGGACGTGGTGTGAAAGATTTGCAATCCTTTTGGGGTAGTATTCGCGTACTATTTTAATGCTGCAGATATAATCTCCTGCGGGGAAAAACGGAGTCAGGCAGACTGCAGACTCCGTATGCTCCCGACCCGTCCGCAGAGAGCATATGTACACGCCCCTCTTGATGGAAAAATAAAAAAACCTGTAGGATGACCTACAGGAAAAACGAATCTTTCTGATCCGTAATGAAAGGTGGTTTGCGTGGCTAAAGTGGTGGTTATGTCAATTATTAGCATCCATAGCCTCGACCACCAACAAAGGATGCTCCGATAATGATAAGCAAAATAAACAGAACCACAACTAATGCGAATCCTGAACCATATCCAGTCATGTTATTTCCCTCCTTATAAAACACTCTTTTACACAATATGTAGAGGTGGAGAAATTGCCTGTGTATTTCAGTAAAAGGAATAAAGCTGGACTGACTCATTTTTTTAAAAAAGTTAAGAACCTCATGATAGTACAAAAATAGACGGAGCAAATGCCCCGTCCTGATCTATTTATCGCACCATTTTCCTTCTCATCCACTGTGTGGCCGCCCATTTGTCGCCGATGACGACAGGCGCACCGCCGTGGAGGGTTAGGTCGTTCAATGCTTGATCATCATAGAAATATTCAAAATACACGGCCATTCCTTTTTGCGGGGAAACGGCCAATTTCAAACTCGGAAAGTACGTCTCGCCGCCTTGTTCGACATCATTCAAGTACATGACCAGCGTACTGATCCTTGGATTCGCAACCGGCCGGCTCGCCGATGTGAAGAAATCAAAATGGGCCTTGTACTCCTGCCCGATTTGATAATTAAGGATCTGCAGCCCTTCACCATGCTCAACCGGGATATTCATAATTTGCGAGATTCGCTTCTCGACCCTCGCCACCACATCACTTTCTCCTTCAGGCAAAAAAGTGCTGCTGCTCGTCCGCAGCTGGTTCACTTCGCGGACCGAACCGATTTTAGAACGATCCATTCGACTTTGCGACAAACGGATCAGCTCGTCGCATTCCTCATCGCTCAACACATTCCCCAATACCGCAATCAACGGTTCTTCCATTCTGGCAATAATCTGGATTTCCCGATCATCCGTTACGATTTTATTCCCCACATGGCTAAAAATCGTCTGTTCTTTCGTTTCAACTGTCAATTTCATCGACCTCTTTAATATTTTATAAAATTCAGAAAAATAAAAGACTGGAGGCAGAAAGGGATTACTCTACATTTCATTTGTTCTCCATCCTGAAAACCATGAGCAAAAAAATATATATTTTAATTGCCTGCAACTACCTCCACGAAATTGACGGAACCATAGTTGAAACAAGAAGAATCCCAATCAAATAATTTAATATTTTTCTTATAAATATTACACCGTGAAGAGAAGTTTTACTATCTTTATTTGTGGCAAATTTGTGGAAAAAAATAGGTTTGTTTGTTTTGGACAAACAGATGGGGTCTAAATGATCAGCTGCCCGTCACGAGCAAAAATCGAAACGAAGGGAACCAGAATGAGGATCTGGTTCCCGTCATGAGCGAAAATCGAAACGAAGGGAACCAAAATGGGGATCTGGTGCCCGTCATGAGCGAAAATCGAAACGAAGGGAACCAGAATGAGGATCTGGTGCCCGTCACGAGCAAAAATCGAAATAAGGGGAATCAGAAGGATGATCAGCTGCCCGTCACGAGCAAAAATCGAAACGAAGGGAATCAGAAGGATGATCAGCTGCCCGTCACGAGCAAAAATCGAAACGAAGGGAACCAGAATGAGGATCTGGTGCCCGTCATGAGCGAAAATCGAAACGAAGGGAACCAAAATGGGGATCTGGTGCCCGTCATGAGCGAAAATCGAAACGAAGGGAACCAGAATGAGGATCTGGTGCCCGTCACGAGCAAAAATCGAAATAAGGGGAATCAGAAGGATGATCAGCTGCCCGTCACGAGCAAAAATCGAAACGAAGGGAATCAGAAGGATGATCAGCTGCCCGTCACGAGCAAAAATCGAAACGAAGGGAACCAGAATGAGGATCTGGTGCCCGTCACGAGCAAAAATCGAAATAAGGGGAATCAGAAAGAGGATCTGATTCCCGCCACGAGCAAAAATCGAAATAAGGGGAATCAGAAAGAGGATCTGATTCCCGTCGTGAACAAAAATCGAAATGAAGGGAATCAGAATGAGGACCTGATGCCCGTCACAAGTAAAAATCGAAATAAAGGGAATCAGAATGAGGACCTGATGCCCGTCACAAGTAAAAATCGAAATGAAGGGAACCAGAATGATGATCTGATTCCCGTTACAAGCAAAAATCGAAATAAAGGGAATCAGAATGAGGACCTGATGCCCGTCATAAGTAAAAATCGAAATGAAGGGAACCAGAATGAGGACCTGATTCCCGTTACAAGCAAAAATCGAAATAAAGGGAATCAGAATGAGGACCTGATGCCCGTCATAAGTAAAAATCGAAATGAAGGGAACCAGAATGATGATCTGATTCCCGTCACAAGCAAAAATCGAAACGAAGGGAACCAGAATGGGAATCTGATTCCCGTCACGAGAAAAAATCGAAATGAAAGGAATCAGAAGGATGATCTGATACCCGTCACGAGCAAAAATCGAAACGAAGGGAACCAGAATGAGGATCTGGTGCCCGTCATGAGCGAAAATCGAAACGAAGGGAACCAGAATGATGATCTGCTGCCCGTCACGAGCAAAAATCGACATAAAGGGAATCAGAATGAGGACCTGATGCCCGTCATAAGTAAAAATCGAAATGAAGGGAACCAGAACGAGGTTCTGCTGCCCGTCATGAGCAAAAATCGAAACGAAGGGAATCAGAATGATGATCAGCTGCCCGTCACGAGCAAAAATCGAAACGAAGGGAATCAGAAGGATGATCTGATGCCCGTCACGAGCAAAAATCGAAACGAAGGGAACCAGAATGAGGATCTGGTGCCCGTCATGAGCGAAAATCGAAACGAAGGGAACCAGAATGATGATCTGCTGCCCGTCACGAGCAAAAATCGACATAAAGGGAATCAGAATGAGGACCTGATGCCCGTCATAAGTAAAAATCGAAATGAAGGGAACCAGAACGAGGTTCTGCTGCCCGTCATGAGCAAAAATCGAAACGAAGGGAATCAGAATGATGATCAGCTGCCCGTCACGAGCAAAAATCGAAACGAAGGGAATCAGAAGGATGATCTGATGCCCGTCACGAGCAAAAATCGAAACGAAGGGAACCAGAATGAGGATCTGGTGCCCGTCATGAGCGAAAATCGAAACGAAGGGAACCAGAATGATGATCTGATTCCCGTCACAAGTAAAAATCGAAATGAAGGGAACCAGAATGATGATCTGATTCCCGTTACAAGCAAAAATCGAAATAAAGGGAATCAGAATGAGGACCTGATGCCCGTCATAAGTAAAAATCGAAACGAAGGGAATCAGAATGGGGATCTGGTGCCCGTCGTGAGCAAAATTGATAATGCTGGGAATCAGAATGAGAATGCATTCGCCGCACCAAACCAAACCAGTAACCGCAGCGAAGCGAGGAGTGTCGCTGATCCTTCCACGGAAATTGCGCCGATTCCACAGCCCTTATTTTTTCTGATAAAAAAACCTTGACCTAAACTTAGGTTTAGGTTGTATCGTTAAACCTGTAGCGATGAAAAATAACAATTGGAGGAAATATATATGACTAAATATGCACTCGTAACAGGCGCCAACAAAGGGATTGGATTGGAAGTCGTCCGTCAATTGGCAGAAAAAGAGTATCATGTGTTTTTAGGGGCACGGAATGAGGAGCTTGGAGAAAAGGCGGTTCAATCATTGGGGCTTGCAAATGTTTCATTCCTGCACGTGGATGTCACAGACTCCGGATCAATCAAACATGCATATCAAAAAGTGCAAGAAGTGTCGGAAACGTTGGATATCCTGATCAATAACGCCGGGGTTTTTCTCGACCATCACAGCACGCCGAGTCAGACCAACGAGGAAACGCTTCGCCGTGAGTTCGATGTTAATTTCTTTGGCGCGTTCCAAATGATTCAAACGTTCCTGCCGCTAGTGAAGAAAGCAGAAGGCGGAAAAATCGTGAATGTCACAACGGACATGGCTTCCCAAACGATGTTCGACAACGGTCAAACCGCCCCAATCAATGCGTTGGGCTATAACGCTTCAAAGACGGCTATGAATGCGTTGACGTTGGCATTTGGAAAAGAATTCAGCGACAATGGACCGGAAATTTTCGGAGTGACACCAGGCTTTACAACCACAGATCTTAACGGAAATGCACCAGGCGGAAAAACAAAGGCCGAAAGCGCACAAATCATTACGCAATACGCATTGGACAATGCGAACTATCATGGTAAAATACTTGATAAAAATGGAATCATTCCTTGGTAATAATGAAAGGATCGATCATTCGATGACCTATACAATCGGACAAGTTGCAGACATGCTTCAACTAACCATCTCGCAGCTCCGCTATTACGACAAGCAAGGGCTCATGCCTTTTGTCAAAAGAACGGAGAAAGGCGACCGGATCTTTGACGAGGGATCGCTTAAATTTCTTGAAATGATCCTATGTTTAAAAAACACGGGCATGCCGATCAAAGACATCAAACAGTTCATAGATTGGAACATGGCCGGCGGGGATACCCTTCCGAAGCGGTTGGACATGATGAAACAGCAAGAAGAGAACGTTCAAAATCAACTTCGAGAAACACAGGCAAACTTGAAGAGAATTCAAGAGAAAATCGCGCGGTATGAACGGGAAATGAAAGAAGAGTAATAATCGTGGCAGGTTGAGAGAAAAAGCAAGATTACTGCTCCGCGGAAAGCAGGCATCAAGCATCGGAATTTAATAGTGGTATATTTTAAAAAATTAATCTGTAGACAAATTTGAAATTCTTCACGTTTGTCTATTTTTTTATTTTTGAATCTTTTTGGAGCTGGCACGTGGGTGCATCAAAGTCGATAAATAACCATTTAAATCAAATTTTTCATCTTCTATAAAATCAGTAATGATCAAAGATTCCGTCTTAAGCATTGTGGATTCCTCCTGAATATTATTGTTAACTATATCATTCCCGGATTATTAGACTTTTAATCAACTAAAATAGAATGTTTGAAAAAAATAGGGCTTGATGCCTAGAACTTACTGGAATAAAAATAAAGCCTTCCCCCCTATCAGGGGGCGGCTCTATGCTTGAAAAATGGTTTACTTTTCCTCCCGATAAATAAAATAATCAAAGTCTGCATGAAGGTTTTGTCCGGAAGTATCCTGGCATTGCATTCCGACAAACGCACCTGTAAAGAATCCCCCGCCTTGTATGTAGTCATCCGAGAGCTTATAGGAATACAATTTGACGGGAATCTTTGTCCAGTCCTCGCCATTAAAGGAATAGGAGTATTCATAAATGGACGAGCTCACTTTTACGCCCAGATAGACATATTCGACCGTTTCTGGAATGACGATCGGATCATCTTTCAGTGGCTGGTCGAATGAGAAGTTATCACAGGTGGTAAGTTCAAGGATGCGTCCTTTATCTTCATGCCAGGTAATCTGGAGGGCAGTCCAGTTTTGTGTATTATAGTAGTTTACGAGTCCGGCAGCTTGCTGGAATGTTTCCGGGTGAAAGGAAAGCTTCGTTTCAGCTGTGAAGTGAAAGTGCTGCCAGCGTCTGGCGATATGGGCCTGGGTGAACTTCGATGTCAAAGATTCCTTTCCATAAAGGCGCAGGTGGCCTGGATGGTCGGTTAATGAAAGGATTTCTTTCCCCAGTGGTATGCGCAAGGACTGAAAATGAAGGTTCAATTTTTCAGCGTTGAAGTCATCTTTCTCTTCAAAATCTTTTTCCCATTTCATCTCAGGAATATCCGGTCCTTCAATTTCGGGGGAAGGCTGGTTTCCTCCGACGATATATGGCCAATCATCTTTCCATGAGAGGCGCTGAATGGCAGTTTCTCTCCCTAATGGACAATATCCGCGTGGATCGAGCAGCGCTTTGTTTTCATCCGGCAGCGGGCGCCCGGTTAAATGTACGAGAAACCATTCATCCGTATGAGTCTGGACGATGGACGCATGACCGGCTTTTTGCAGTCGGTTCCTCGGATAAGGAAAGGACGTGATCAACGGATTGTCAGGGTGAACTTCATACGGCCCCCATAGGTTCTTCGAACGGGCGAGGGTTGCCTGATGATCGTATTTGGTTCCGCCTTCTGCTGTTAGCAGGTAGTAATATTCGTTTATTTTATAAAGGTGAGGCGCTTCGGTCAGCTTAATATCAGTACCCTTGAAAATGATTTCTTTTTTGCCGATCAGCTTCTGCTCGTTAACGCTAAACTCCTGCATGACGATGCCATAGAAGTTGTGGCGGCCGATTCGGTGATCCCACATCATGTTGACGAGATACTTTTTTCCATCTTCGTGATGGAATAATGATGGATCGAAGCCTGAGCTGTTAAGATGAACCGGTTCAGACCATTCACCGTCAATCGCGTCACAGGTGACGAGGTAATTATGGCAGTCTTTCCATTGTCCATCGACGACTTTGACATCGGTATAGATGAGCCAGAATTTCTCATCACTATAGGACAGGGCAGGGGCCCAAATCCCGCCTGAATCCGGATTACCCATCATATTCAGCTGGCTGATGCGGTTCAGGGGACGCGATGCCAGCCGCCAGTTTTTTAAATCTTTCGAATGGTAGATCCCGACACCCGGGAACCATTCAAAGGTGGATACGGCAATGTAATAATCTTCCCCTGCGAGGCAAATACTTGGATCTGGATTGAAGCCTGTTAGAATAGGGTTTTGAATCATAGTCATCGTCTTTCACCTCTCCTCATATTAAAAAGTCCTCATGTGTCATTGAGCCTCTTGGATATCTATACTCAAGAAATTTTCATTGGCATAAGCTGCCACACCTAATGCGGCGGCATGGGTGGATAGTGTTGAGAAATCAATGCTTAAATCTTTTTGATTCGTTAAAAGAGCCTGATTTAGTTGCTTTCTTACCGGATCCTCCAGCCATTTGGAGGATGCAGCCAATCGATTTCCAATGATGACTTGTTCAGGGTTGAAGATATTAACAATGTTATTGATACCAGTTCCTAAATACGCTCCGATTTCTTCAAAAACGCGGATGACTTCTGCATCTCCGTCTTCAGCGCGTTCGTTCAATGTCTCCAGTGAAAGCGCCTTTCCTTTGTCTGGCTGGATTCCTTTTTGTTCAGCCAGCTGGACAAGGGACTTTTCGGAAGCAAACAATTCCCAACAACCTTTGTTTCCGCATGAGCATGGAGGACCGTCAGCTTCAATGGTCATATGGCCGAGCTCGCCTGAGAAACCATTATTCCCTTTATAAAGTTCTCCGTTCAGGATTAAACCGGTACCGATTCCAATTCCGACACTGACATAGATGATGTTCGAGGAATCTTTGCCTGCCCCGAATTTCTTTTCTCCATAAGCACCGGCATTTGCTTCATTCTCAATCTGAACCGAAACATTATATTTCTCTTCCAGGATGTTTTTCAGATTGATATTTTTCCAATTTAAGTTGGGGGCGAGAAGGATTTCGCCGTCAGTGTTTACGGTACCCGGCACCCCGACTCCGATCCCGACCAAACCATATGTGCTTTGTGGCATTGAAGCAATCAGTTCATCCACGATAATAAATAATTCTTCGCGTATTTCTTCAAAGGTCAGGTCGTTAAATTGGATCTGCTTCTCAGAGCAGATGTTTCCTTGGAGATCGGTTAGGATTCCAAGAATATAGTTGACGCCAATATCGACCCCGATGGAATACCCGGCTTTTTGATTAAACAACAGCATGACTGGTCTTCTTCCGCCGCTTGAAACCCCCGGGCCCGACTCAAGGATCAAGTCTTCCTTTAGGAGTTCACTTACTTGAGAGGAGACGGTTCCTTTATTCAAGCCAGTTTGATTGGCGATGTCAGCCCTGGAAATAGGGGTGAATTCCTGGATGGTTTGAAGGACTAATGACTTGTTGCCCTTTTTGACAACGTGCTGATTGTAGGTCTGGATCATTTTCATTTGGTAGCTCCATTCTTTCACTATTTTTCCTTAGTGTACCATTTTCTAGTTCCATTATAAACTTAGTTTATCCACTAGACAAACATTGTTTTCGGTGATATTCTGAATTTAATGACAAATCCCTTGTCAAAATAATAAATATAGGGGGCATTTTTTTTGAGAAAAACGAAAGCGGTTACAATGACTGTCGCTCTGTTTACTGTACTTCTGTTATTTGCCGGCTGTTCTAATTCTGATGAAAAAGCCAATGGTTCAAGTGGCAAGAAAACGATTGAATTCATGCATCTATGGCCTAAAGGCAGCTCGAAGACGCACTATGAAATTGTCAATAATATCGTCAAGGATTATGAAAAGAAACACCCTGATGTGAAGGTTGACGTCCAAGTCCTCAGTAATGAACAGTATAAAGATAAACTGAAGGTACTATCCACTTCCAATAAATTGCCCGACGTCGGGATGACTTGGGCTGCAGGCTTCATGGAACCCTATGTAAGTGGAAATAAATTTGCACCATTGGATGATGTCATTAATAAAAATTTGAAAGATCAATTCGTACCTGGAACGGCGGAAGCGTTTGCGATTGATGGCAAGACGTACGGAATGCCGCTGGAATTGAATATTGCGACTGTTTTCTACAATAAAGCCATTTTTGATAAATATGGTTTAAAAGCCCCGAAAACCTTTGATGAGTTCCAACATGTCGTGAAAACGTTGAAAGATAATGGTGTGGCTCCGATTGCGCTTGGAAATAAAGATCGCTGGACAGGTTCTTTATGGTATATGTATCTGGCTGATCGAATCGGCGGGGGAGATACCATGACAAATGCGATTAACCGCTCAGGTTCCTTTGAAGATCCTGCGTTGGTTTCGGCTGCAAAAAAGGTGCAGGATTTAGTGGATATGGGCGCATTTGAAAAAGGCTTCAACGGATTGTCAGATGACGAAGCGAAGAGCATGTTCATGAACGGACAGGCCGGCATGTACCTCATCGGGACATGGGATCTTCCAAACTATACGACAAATGAAGATGTACCTAAGGAGTTCAGGGATTCGATCGATTATTTTAACTTCCCTACCGTTGATGGGAAAGGGGATATGAATAGCTTCGTCGGGGGACCTGGTGTCGGGTTATTCGTTGCGCAAAATTCTGATGTGAAGGAAGAAGCGAAAGACTTTGCTGCCTTCTTTGTAAAAGAATGGGGAGAAAAATCAGTAACGGATGCAGGCGTCATTCCGGCAACTAAGATCGATGCTGGATCATTGGATCTTCCGGATATGTATGTCAATGTGTTGAATGACTTAAGCAAAGCAAGCAATATTACTTTATTCGCAGATGTCCAAATGAGCCCGGATGTTGCCCAAGTACATCTGGACATGATCCAAGCACTGTTCGGCAAACAAGTGACACCAGAGAAATTTGCAAAAGAACAGGAACAAGCACTCGCGAAAGAAAAATAGAAGTGTCCACAACTAGCGAAAAGGACATCCCAATATGCTGGCTTGTCCTTTTCTACTTTCAAATATGGGGTTGAATGTAATGAATAAAGTAATGTCGAATAAGTGGATCATCACATTATACGTTCTCCCGGCACTCCTGCTGATCGGTGTCTTCATCTTCGTCCCATTGATCCTGACCGGCTACTATGGATTGATGGATTGGGATGGCATCGGTGCAATGAAGTTCATCGGATTGGAGAATTATATCAATGCCATTCAGGATGATAAGTTTTGGGAGAGTGCCCTTCATTCCTTCTTGCTTGCTGTGTTTTCAACAGCCAGCCTGATTATTTATCTCTTAATCTCGTTGATATTAGCATCCAAGATCAAAGGGGCAGACTTATTAAGGAAAATCTATTTAATTCCGATGCTGTTATCGTCAGTGGCCATTGCCCAGCTGTGGATCAAGGTCTTTAATCCAACAAATGGGATGTTAAACAGCCTATTGACGGCCATCGGCGTCGACAATCCGCCATCCTGGCTTGCAGAGCCTTCGGTTGTGTTATACGCCATCTTTATTCCGATTTTATGGCAATACGCGGGCTTTTATATTTTGATTTATTACGCTGCATTGAAGAATATCCCGGAGACGCTGGTAGAGGCGGCGAAGATCGATGGTGCGACGCCGCTTCAAATTGCTTTTAAAATAAAGCTGCCTTTGATCATGGGCGTGGTGAAAGTAACCATCGTATTAGCGGTCGTTGGTTCATTGAAATACTTCGATTTGATTTATGTCATGACAGGCGGGGGGCCCAATGGCGCCAGTGAAGTAATGGCCTCTTACATGTACAAGCTTGCCTTTACAAGCAATAACTTCGGCTACGGCAGTGCCATTGGTTTCTTACTGTTGATCATCACATTGATTGTGACCTTCATCGTCCGAAAAGCGACAGCGACCAAAGAAGAGATTCAATATTAAGGGAGGTTCATCACATGAAGCGCGCAGGTTATTTTCTGCTATATCTTTGCTTAGCCGTCGTGGCGGTCTTTCAAATATTTCCGGTCGTTTGGCTGTTTTTGTTCTCGTTAAAGGATAATCAGGACATTTTCTCGAAATCTCCATTTTCTCTGCCAACTGAATTCAGGTGGGAAAACTACGAGAAAGTATGGGAAGGAGGCATTGGGACTTATTTCTGGAATAGCATCTGGATTACAGCAGTCGCGATAATCTTGACGGTTTTGTTTGCAAGCATGGCGACATTCGTCATAACGAGAATGCAATGGAAGTTTAGCAAACTAGTATTGGGACTATTCATGGTCGGCTTGATGATCCCGATTCATTCCTCGATCATTCCGCTGTTCAGTATGTTTCTGCATGTAAATCTAATCGATAATCCATGGTCCATCGTGATCACCTATACGGCCTATAATCTGCCGATAACCATCATGATTCTGCTCGGCTTCTACTATACGCTTCCGAGTGAAATAGAAGAGGCTGCCATCATGGACGGATGTTCGATCCACAGACTGTTCTTTAGGATCATCCTGCCCATGACAATTCCGGTAATGTCGACCACTGTCATCATCAATATGATTTATAACTGGAATGAGTTCGTGTTCGTTAACACCTTTATCAGTTCAGACCAGTATAAAACATTGACTGTGGGAATCCAGAACTTTATCGGGCAGTATATGACGGATTGGGGAGCCATTGGCGCTACGCTTGTCATCAGCGTCTTGCCAATCCTATTGGCCTTCTTATTCTTTAGCAATAAAGTCGTAGAAGGCATTTCTTCAAGTGCTGTAAAAGGATGATTAGCAAAAAAAGAAGACTATCTTGGGCCTGTAGGCAAACTAGCTTACAGGCTTTTTGCTATTATTAATGGTTTGCTTGTATGGATTTTCATAGGTCGGCTGAGCCTACTGCTTCCATCTCTTCTCTCGGTCCAGGGTCATGACTGTCGAATTCACCCTTGATGTTGATTGGAGCGAGGAGGGCTCATCGCCGCCCCCTCGGTAAGCGAGCAGCCTTCCTTGGAAATCAACAGCACTGTTTGCAAACTGGAGAGAATAGTTTTTTATTCTCCATTTTCCCGCTGCAGACTGTTGAATGCGTGAAGCGAAATCGACATGGTGATAAAAGTATAAGAGCTTCCACCAAAGATAAATCCTAAGGCAGGAACAAAATACATCAGGAGGAACAAGCAAAAAAAGGAAAGCAGCATCAGCATGCTGTGAAATGGCTTAACCAGCATGATCAGCAGCGTCTGTTTGAGCAATTGGCGTACGCTCAAATCGAAATGCGCAAACGAAGGGAAGAGATATAAAAGAAATAAGAGAAAAAGGAGCATAAAAGCAAATAGCGGAACTTTAGTCCAGCTTAATTGGGTATTACCGGTCATTTGAAAATAAACAAAGTCGAGAACAATCAGGAGAACAAATGCAGTAATGATGAATCCTAATCGATTGCTCTTCCAGAACTCTCTCTTGAAATAGGACGCAAAGGAACGAAATAATGGCTCATCCGTCTTTCCCCTTAACCAATCGCGCACAATGGCAAACATGGCATTGGTCGAAGGGTAGAAGCCGAAAATAATGCCGCCGGCCAACATAAATAGCAGCCATAACAATTGAAGATATGCAAATCGGGTAATCCATACGAAAAGGCTATAAAAAGTACCATTCCAAGCGTTCATCTAGATGATCCCCCCTGTAAAACCTATAGATCTTGTACAATCACAACCTATTATACGTCATAAGATACCGTTTGACAGTCGTTCAGAAAAACTTTGTTCATTCAATGGACAAACTAATTATAGATTGCTATAATATCGTTGTAAGCATTTTCATTTACCTTTATCAACATAGAAAGCGGTACTAAAAAACCAAGGAGGAACGTTCAGTGGCTTATTTTGAAAATATCGATAAAATCAATTATGAAGGTTCAAAATCAACGAATCCATTTGCATTTAAATTTTATAATCCAAAGGAACAAATCGGCGGCAAGACAATGGAGGAAATCCTTCGTTTTGGCGTAGCTTACTGGCATACATTCACCATGGATGGTTCAGATCCATTCGGCAGCGGCACGATGGTCCGAACTTGGGATAAATATATCGGCATGGATTTAGCGAAAGCCCGCGTGGAGGCGGCTTTTGAATTGTTTGAAAAGCTTGACGTGCCATTCTTCTGCTTCCACGACGTAGATATTGCTCCAGAAGGTAGCAATTTAAGAGAAACGAATCAAAACCTCGATACAATTGTTAGTATGATCAAAGAATATATGAAAGACAGTAAAACAAAATTGCTCTGGAACACAGCAAATAACTTCACACACCCACGATTTGTCCATGGTGCTGCCACTTCCAATAACGCAGACGTCTTTGCGTATGCGGCAGCGAAAATTAAGAAGGGCTTGGAAATCGGGAAAGAACTAGGAGCAGAAAACTATGTATTCTGGGGCGGCCGCGAGGGGTATGAAACGCTTCTAAATACGGATATGAAGCTTGAATTAGATAACTTGGGAAGGTTCTTGAATATGGCAGTGGATTATGCAAAAGAAATCGGCTTCGATGCTCAATTCCTAATTGAACCAAAGCCAAAAGAGCCAACGACACATCAATATGATTTCGATGTTGCCACTGGCCTTGCCTTCTTGCATAGCTATGGTCTGAAAGATCACTTCAAATTCAATATTGAAGCAAACCATGCTACACTCGCTGGTCATACATTCGAACATGAACTTCATTACGCAAGGGTGAACAACATGCTTGGTTCAGTGGATGCCAATCAAGGTGATCCATTACTCGGCTGGGATACAGACGAATTCCCGACAGACTTATATTCTACAACTCTAGCCATGTATGAAATCCTTAAAAATGGCGGACTTGGCCGTGGCGGTCTTAATTTCGATGCCAAAGTACGCAGGGGTTCATTCGAGCCTGAAGATTTATTCCATGCCCATATCGCTGGAATGGACAGCTTTGCAGTCGGATTAAAAGTGGCGCAAAAACTCATCGATGATAAAGTGCTGGATGGTGTGATGGAAAATCGTTATAAGAGCTTCACTGAAGGCATCGGATTGGATATCGTCGAAGGGAAAACAAACTTCCACAAGCTTGAAGAGCATGCGCTGGTCCTGAATGAAATCAAGCATCAATCCGGACGTCTGGAAAAAATAAAAGCAACAATCAATCAATATTTGCTGCAAGCTTATGCTGGTGAATAAAGCAATCCTTGCAGAGGAGGTGCTTGAATGAAATATGTAATCGGTGTTGATTTGGGTACGAGTGCTGTCAAGATCCTGTTGGTGAATCAACATGGCGCGGTCGTTCAGGAAGTATCCAAAGATTACCCATTAATTCAAGAGAAAATGGGATATAGTGAGCAGGACCCCAACGTTTGGGTAGACCAAACGTTGGCGGGGCTGTCAGAACTGCTCGAGGGTTTTTCCGGAAAACGGGAAGAGATCGAAGGAATCAGCTTTTCCGGTCAAATGCACGGACTTGTATTGCTCGACGAAGATTATGATGTGCTTCGTCATGCCATCCTTTGGAACGACACGCGTACAACGGCAGAGTGCAAACAAATCTATGATTGCGTCGGAGAGGAACGATTGCTGGCAATCACAAAAAATCCTGCTTTAGAAGGCTTTACACTGCCTAAACTGCTTTGGGTGAAAAAACATGAACCGCAAATTTTTTCAAAGGCCAAGACGTTCTTGCTGCCGAAAGATTATCTGCGCTATAAACTTTCGGGCGAAATTCATATGGAATATTCCGATGCAGCTGGCACATTGCTGCTGGATATCGTTCAGAAGGAATGGAGCAAAGAAATTTGTGATCTGCTGGGGATAGATGTTGGTTTATGTCCTCCGCTAGTAGGTTCCCATGAGGTAGTCGGTACGATATCCTCAGATGCAGCCAAGGCTGTTGGTCTATCAGAATCGACCCGCGTCATCGCAGGAGGCGCCGATAATGCATGCGGTGCAATCGGATCCGGGATCCTTGAAGAGGGGAAAACGCTCTGTAGCATCGGGACATCCGGTGTCGTACTTTCCTATGAAAACAAGAGCGATAAGGATTTTGCAGGAAAGGTCCATTACTTTAATCATGGCGCACCTGATGCGTACTATACAATGGGGGTCACCCTTGCTGCAGGGTATAGCTTAAGCTGGTTCAAAAATGTCTTTGCCGAAAATGAGGCATTTGAAGAACTAGTGAAGGAAGTGAACACGGTTCCTGCCGGTTCCAATGGTCTTCTGTTTACCCCGTACGTTGTCGGGGAACGGACTCCACATGCAGATGCGTCCATTCGTGCCAGCTTTATCGGCATGGATAGCTCGCATCAACGGAAGGACTTTGTCCGGGCTGTCATGGAAGGCATCACGTTTTCACTGAATGAATCGATCGAGATTTTCAGAATGAATGGGAAAAGAATCGATACGATTGTTTCGACAGGCGGCGGAACAAAGAACGAAACCTGGCTCCAAATGCAAGCGGATGTCTTTAATGCCAAAATCGTAAAGTTGAAGAGCGAGCAAGGCCCAGGAATGGGAGCGGCGATGCTTGCTGCATACGGATGTGGATGGTTTACTTCCTTGAAGGAATGCGCGGATCAATTTCTCCAAGTCGAACAGGAATATATCCCGAATGATCAACATGTAGAAAAATATGGAAAATTGTTCATCCTTTACAAGGAAGTGTACAGTCATACCAAGGGCTTAAATGAAAAACTAAGAGAATATCGAAAGTAAGGTAAAAGGCTGCCAAAGAGAATCGACAGAAATGACTGATTCCACTCAGGCAGCCTTATTTAATTAAAAGAAAAAGGAGCTGAACAAATTGAAATATAACAAGCTTGGAAACACAGATTTGAAGATCAGTGAATTGAGTTTTGGAACATGGGCCATCGGGGGATCCTGGGGAAAACGTGATGATCATGAGGCATTGAAAGCATTGGAGTATGCCATGGATCACGGGGTGAATTTCTTCGATACGGCAGATGTGTATGGAGATGGGCATAGTGAAGAATTACTTGCCAAAGCCACAAAGGGGAAAGAATCCTCGGTTCAGGTCGCCACCAAATTTTGCAGGGCAGGAGACATCCATTCTCCTGAGACGTATTCAATGGAAAGCGTCCGGACTTTCTGTGAGAACAGTCTTAAGCGATTAAATAGGGAAGCGATCGATTTATACCAGATCCATTGTCCACCGATGGAGATCTTACGGAACGGCAAAGTATTTGAAGTGCTGGAAAAGCTGAAGGAAGAAGGGAAGATCCGTTATTACGGGGTGAGCGTCGAAACGGTGGAGGAGGGGGTTTTTTGTCTTGAACATAGCAATACAAGTGCACTTCAGGTCATCTTCAATCTCTTCCGGCAAAAGCCCTTGGATCGGTTATTTCCGCTGGCGAAGGAAAAAAACAAAGGTATTCTTGCTCGTGTCCCGCTCGCAAGCGGACTTTTAACCGGAAAATTCACGAAAGAATCCACCTTTGAACAAGATGATCACCGACAATTCAACCGGGATGGGGATGCCTTCAATGTGGGGGAAACGTTTGCTGGAATCGACTTTGCAAAGGGAGTGGAGCTGAGCAGAAAGCTTCAATGGATCGGACAGGACCGCGGCAACATGACAAGGGCGGCATTAAAGTGGATACTTGAACAAGATGCAGTGACGAGTGTCATTCCGGGGTTCAGAAATGTCAAACAGGTGGAGGACAACCTGAAGACGCTCCATGTAAAGGAATTCAGCCAAGATGAAAAGGAAATTTTGAAGAAATTCTATAACGAAGAAGTTCATGAACATATTCGAGGCGCCTATTAAGCCCTGAATAGAATCATGAAAAGAACTCCAGTAACATGCTGGAGTTCTTTTCATGAAAAAACATTATTCTGTAGTGAATCGAAAGACCGTTCGCTGATGGTAGGTTTCGCCGGGCTGCAATATCACACCAGGGAGCCCTTCATGGTGGAGGGAAGCGGGGGAGCTTTGGGTTTCAAAACAAACCCCGGCATGTTTAAAAGACGGTCCTTTCGCTAATGCCAAGCCGCTCGGCAAATTGTTCCCCGTGTAAAGGACCATTCCGGGCTGATCGGTTTCAATGGTGAGTACTCGACCATTCCGCTCATGTTTGGCAATCACGCTTTCCTGTTGAGTATGGTCGAAGAGAAAATAATGATCATAGCCTTGTCCAGCCACTTGATTTTGCTTCGTATCGGCAATGATGCCCTCATTCAATTTTTGCCCTTGAGAAAAATCAAAGGGGGTATTGAAAGCATCTACGACGGAACCGGTTGGAATGAGCTGTTCATCAAGCTCGAGAAAACGATGACTGTCCAGGATAACTTGATGATCATGAATAGGATCTTTCACGTTTCCGCTCAAATTGAAATAGGAATGATTCGTCATCGTAAAGAGAGTTGTTCTATCTGTTTTTCCTTCATACTCGACTATCAATTCATTCTCATTCGTGATCCGGTATGTAACAGCAGCCTCTATATTGCCAGGGTACCCTCCATCACCATCCTTGCTAAAATGTGAAAGTCTTATACCGATGGCGTCTTCTGACTGGAAAGACTCAGCCTCCCAAAGCACACGATGAAAGCCATGTGACGCTCCGTGCAAATGATTCGGCCCGTCATTTGCCTCCAGGCGATAAACAGTGCCCCCGATTTCAAAAGCGGCACCTTGAATCCTGCCCGCAACACGGCCGATAATGGCGCCAAAAAAATTGGTGTCATTTTCATAGTCGCGATAATCCTTATAGTCCAACACGATATTTTCCATCGTTCCTTCCCGGTCAGGGACAGTAATCTCTGTAATGATGCCCCCATAGTTCAAAACACTGACCTTTATTCCATGATCATTCCACAGGTTGAATTTCTTCCAACCGTTTGATAGCGACACTTCTTTCATTTGCATGTAATCACCCCAATATACATATTCACTTTAGAAAATGAAAGCACCTGTCTTTCAACAGATGCATCCCGATTAAATGGCTATACAGCTTTCGATTTCTTTTCTGCTGGAATACGCCATAGGTTTTCCATTTGTTCAAGGGATTGCCCTTTCGTCTCAGGGACAAACTTCCATACGAAGATGGCTGAAAGAACACTCATGATTCCATAAATGCTGTACGTAAAGCCCCCGCTGAATTCCATCATCATCGGATATGTGGAGGAAACGAGATAATTGGCAGCCCATTGTGCAGCAACTGCAAGGGCTACAGCCTGTCCGCGAATGCGGTTAGGGAAAATTTCAGAAATGAGCACCCAGCAAATCGGCCCCCAAGACATCATGAAAGAGGCGGTGTACACGATGATGAAAAGCAGTGTACTCATTCCGATGATGTTGAAAAATGCCAGTCCAGCGACACCGAACATTCCGACCGCCATGCCAATGGAACCGATCATCAACAACGGTTTCCGGCCCCATCTATCCACTGACATAATGGCAATGACCGTGAAGACAACATTGACCAATCCCATCACAATCGTCTGCAGCATAGAAGCATCTTTTGCCGCCCCCATACTTTCAAATATGCGCGGGGCATAATATAAAGCCACATTAATTCCTACAAACTGCTGAAAAATAGAGAGCAGGATCCCGATCATGATCACCGTTTTTCCATATGCAAACGTAGAAAGCTTCTCTGCTGAAATATTTACCGACTGCTTGATCTCACCCAAAATGGACTTGGCAGCTTTGGAACCATTGATTCTCGTTAAAACAGCCATCGCTTGATCATCTTTTTGATTTAACGTCAAGTAGCGTGGTGTCTCAGGGACAAACCCTAAAAAGATGCCGAATAATATGGCTGGAATCGATTCAGAAGCAAACATATACCGCCAGCCTACATCATTGATCCATTCCACGGAATGCCCTTTGGCGATCCCCCAATTGACAAAATAAACAACAAGCATGCCAAAGATAATGGCAAACTGGTTAAACGATACTAAGCGGCCCCGAATTCCTGCAGGCGCGATTTCTCCGATATAGATAGGAACGATGGCAGATGCCAATCCAACACCGATCCCACCGATGATCCGATAGAAATTAAATGCCAGCAATAACCCCATCGTAGGCTTGCCAGGAGTGAAAAATAAAAATTCAGGATAGGCAGACCCCAATGCAGAAGCTAAAAATAAGATAGCAGCAAGGATAAGAGACTTTTTACGACCGAATGCGGAAGAAAAATAACCTGAAATGATCCCTCCGACGATACACCCGATTAAGGCACTTGAAATCGTCGCTCCGTGTACGAAGGAGCTTAATCCAAGCCCTGTAATTAAATAGGCTTGCACAGATTCCTCGGCACCTGAAATGACAGCTGTATCATAGCCAAAGAGGAGCCCCCCAAGCGTGGCAACCAATGTAATTGAAAAAATGTAAAGTGAGCTTTTATTATTTGCCATGATGAAAAGAAAGAATTTCGACGTTTCACAAAGATAACGCTTTCATAAAGGTGAAAAAATTAAAGCGTTTCCAGTAAACTTGAAAATCTCTCCAATTCCCCTCCCTTTTAATCAATTTTGTTACTGAATATTAACTGAATTATAACAAAGACAATTTAGTTTGTCTAATGGATAAACTAAGTTTTTTGGATTTTCTAGTACCCCTGAGAGAAGATCAAAAGTTTGCCGTCCGTCGCAACCTTTTTGGCAGGAAAACGTAGGAATACTAAAGGGATATTTCAAAGGGGGAGAATGATGGAGAAACTACTATTTATTGGCGTGTTTTTTTTGATGCCCTTATATGCTGCGATGATCTGGTCTTACTTTTACCCTGAAGATAGTATTTTGGTTGGAAAGAGATGGATGTACGAAGAGGAACCGGAAGTTTCAAAAACGGCGATTCGGTACACTAAATTTTCATCCATAACGTTGATGATCGGATTGCCGATTGTGGTCATAAGCTTCCTTTTTAAAATATACATTCTAAGATTATCGGTCGTCATACTGCCATTGGTACTCATCATGGGGGCGCTTAAAATATATTCAGATGGATTGGAAAGGTAAAAGCTAACTGGAGACCTCAGTTAGCTTTTATTGTGTATTTTTTATTTGGCATACGTTAATTCATAAAAGATAAAATTTTTTCTTTCAAGTTGCTTTTACTGGTGAAAATAATATAGGTTTCTGATCTGGTTTTAATCACTACACGATTTGTGGTTCCATAGGGGAATCCAATTCTTATTGCTTCTTTATCTTCTCCGCCATATGTATCGTCATTCTGCACTTCTTTAATTTCGGATAAGGGTATGTCGATTTTACTTAGCTGCCACTTCATTTGCAGGTGTTGGCCATTTCTCGATACCTTTACTTCCATTTCGATCACTCCAGTCTTTATAAAACTATATACGTTAACTCCGAATAATAAGTTTCAGCCGATTTTCGGAAAGCCAGCATCCAATATTGGCTATATAGTAAACTAAAAATAACTTTTTTAGATTTTATCATAAAAATAAGAAGAAATTAGTCATATAATATTTACTTAATAGGAGGCTGATAGTGATGAAAGAAGCGATTGCCAAAGAATATGTCGCATTGATCCCGAATCTTTTCAGCAGCTTCAGTGAGTTGAATCAAGGTGTTGTTCAGCTATCCCACATACAGAATCATGTAGTGGAATATCTTTTCATGCAGCAGAAGGCATTGAATCTGAAGGATATCAGTGCGGGGCTGAATATCGCGAAGCAGCAGCTGAAGAATGTGATCAAGGAGCTGGAGGCTGACGAGTTTGTCATTAAAGAGCCCGATCCATACGATAAGCGCGCCGTGCTTGTGTCCTTGACGGCAAAAGGGAACGAGGTACAGGAGAAAAAATGGGCAGATATCTATGAAAAACTGAGCGGGAATATCACGAAATTAGATGAGGAGGAGCAGATCGACTTGCACTATGCCCTCCATAAAGTGAATGTACTATTGAAAAAGATGGAGGAGCGTCCATGAGGAATGGGCATAAAGTTCACCTGGAAAAAGAACAGGAAACCCTGTTGATCACCCTCCAAGCCAAGGCGCACGACAGCCGGTTGAAAAAGTCTATTCTGAACGACACAAAATCGGCGGAAATCCTTGGTCAAATCGACTATGACTTTGACAAATTCAATAGTTATGACAACGGCAATATCATGGTGGTCAGGGCAAAACAGCTGGATGCGTGGGTGGAGGATTTTCTGAAGCAGCATGGAGAAGCAGTCGTTCTGAACCTTGGATGCGGACTGGATACGCGGTTTTCCCGAATCAACCCAGGACCGAATGTAAGCTGGTACGATGTCGACTATCCAGAGGTCATCAACTTCCGTAAGCTATTCTATTCTGGGGAAGCGGGCTACGAAATGATAGAATCCTCCGTAACGGCAGATGGATGGATTGAACAGATGCCAAATGACAAGCCGACTTTGGTTATCGCGGAAGGCATCCTCGAATACTTGACGGAAGAAGAAGTCCAAACCTTGTTCAACCGGATTACCAATCATTTTTCACACGGGCAGATCGCGTTCGATGTGATGAACTCCTTTGCAATAAACGCTGGGAAGGAAAACTTGAAACAGCAGACAGGAGCGGAGCACAAATGGGCTGTAGACGATACGAGTCATGTCGATCAGCTGGATCGGAAATTTAAACGGCTGGCCGACATCTCAGTCTTTCAATCAAAGTATATGAAGAAGCTTTCGCCGAAATATCGATTGATGTATGGCGTGATGCGCATGATCCCGAACTTCCGCGATATGATCCGGTTGTTGAGGTATCGATTTTGATGAAAGTGTGTTGAAAGCAGGAGCCAGAAGGTTCTTGCTTTTTTAGCGCGCAACTTACAATTATTGCGTTTAAATTGGATTTTTTGCGCGATTTTTAGAATTATTGCGCTTAAAACCATTTTTTTGCGCCTAACTCTCTTTTTTTGCGTAAATCGCTCCGGCGTGACAGCTTCAATCATCAAAAACTGCCGGGGCATCCCGGCAGCTGGACAAATTAAAGATTGCCCGCTTTGGTTTTTGCGCGTTCGCGTCTAACCGAAATGAATTCATAGTTAAAATATCAGCCGATTTCCCCTGGATATCAGCCGAAATTTCGATATATCAGCCGATTTTAGTATTATAACAGCCGTTTTTTCCGATATATCAGCCAGTCGACAAATTTCATCAAATTCCGTCGTCCGTGAGACATCTCCTCACACTCAAAATCCCCGTCATCCGCACCCACCCCCTATACAACCTTCAATTTGTCCTTTCTGCCGGGCCCCGCCACGGCGGTTTCGCCCACTCCGCCTTAAGGAATAAGTCATAGTTCCGGAGAAACAATAGGTTTGTCGTGCGTGTCGTGACAAAGTTAGGTTTCATCGTTCTTGTATCCGGTATCATGGCTCACCTATCATTAGAGATGAGCAATTATGATGATTTTTATAAGAAAGGAAGAGGAACGTGGAACAATCTACTGTTAAAGTTAAAATACAAAAGTTCGGTAACTTCCTCAGCTCTATGGTGCTTCCGAATATCGGCGCCTTTATTGCGTGGGGATTGATTACGGCGTTATTCATTCCAACGGGATTCATCCCGAATAAACATCTAGCCGGATTAGTCGGGCCAATGGTTACGTATCTGCTGCCGCTCTTGATTGGGTACACAGGCGGTAAGCTTGTGCATGACCAGCGCGGGGCCGTGGTCGGTGCGATCGCGACAATGGGTGTCATTGTCGGGGCTCCTGATACACCGATGTTTTTAGGCGCGATGATCATGGGGCCATTGGGCGCAGTGGTCATTAAATTTTTCGATAAATGGATCGAAGGAAAAATAAGATCCGGATTTGAAATGCTCGTCAATAACTTCTCGGCTGGTATCATCGGTGGAGGACTTGCCATCTTGGCTTTTCTCGGAGTCGGTCCAGCGGTTGACGGATTCACGAATATTCTTGTTAAAGGTGTCGATTGGTTAGTCGGTGCAGGTTTATTGCCATTGACAAGTATCTTGATCGAACCTGCGAAAATTTTATTCTTAAACAATGCAATCAACCATGGTGTTCTTTCACCAATCGGGTTGGAGCAAGTGCAGCATGCTGGTAAATCTGTGTTGTTCTTATTGGAAGCGAATCCAGGACCTGGTCTTGGCGTCCTGTTGGCGTTCATGTTCTTTGGAAAAGGAACGGCGAAGCAATCGGCTCCAGGGGCAGCCATTATCCATTTCCTAGGCGGGATTCATGAAATTTACTTCCCATATGTATTGATGAAACCAATGCTGTTCATTTCCGTCATCCTTGGTGGAATGAGCGGTGTGTTTACACTAGTTATGCTGGGCGGAGGCTTGGTGTCACCGGCATCCCCGGGAAGCATCATCGCCATCGCGGCTGTTACGCCTCCTGAAGGAATGGTGTATGTCGCAAACTTTGCCGCAGTCATTGTCGCTGCAACTGTTTCATTCATCGTTTCCATGATCGTATTGAAATCAAGCAAGAATGATGAAGGCAGCATTGAAGATGCAGCACAGAAAATGCAAGAAATGAAAGGGAAGAAAAGCTCTGTCGCTGGACAGTTTAATAAAGGAACAATGCCGGATGAAGTCAACAAAATCGTCTTCGCATGCGATGCCGGAATGGGCTCCAGTGCGATGGGGGCGTCATTGCTTCGCAAGAAAGTAAAAGAAGCAGGATTGAACATCACGGTAACGAATACATCCATCAGCAACCTGCCATCCGATGCACAGATCGTCATCACGCAGGAAAAATTGACGCCGCGTGCGAAAAACAAATTGCCTGATGCGTATCACATCTCAGTTGATAACTTCCTTTCAAGCCCTGAGTACGATAAGCTGATCGGCAGCCTGCAAAATGACATCACGGAAGAGCAGGATGAGCTTGTGGAAACGGCTGAAACAGAAGCGGTCGGTACAGAGCCGAACGCAGATCAAGACGACGATTTACTATTAGAAGAAAACATTTTTATCGGCAAGCAATTCGCAACGAAGGAAGACGCGATCCGATTTGCCGGTGAAGCGTTGGTCAAAGCGGGCTACGTGGAAGACAGCTATGTCGATGCCATGCTTGAGCGTGAAGGAATCACCACGACTTACATGGGCAACAATGTCTCAATCCCGCATGGAACAGAAGAAGCGAAGAAGGCGGTCATCAAATCCGGATTCACGGTCGTCCAAGTGCCAAATGGCGTGGACTTCGACGGGGAACAGGCGAAATTGATCTTCGGCATCGCCGGAAAAGACGGCACACACCTTGAGATCCTATCAAGCATCGCAGTCATCTGTTCAGAGCAAGACAACGTCGACAAAATGGTTCAAGCGAAAACCGCGAAAGAACTGAAAGATATCATCAATAGCAACTAAAGAACCAACGCCCGAAAGGTACAACTCTTGCCTTTCGGGTTTAGGTGTTCTTATACTGAAAAAAAAAGTCAAAAGTATGATGAAACCATTTTATTTGTAAGGATTGGAGCAGCAGGTGCGAGACTCCGGAGGGATCAGCGGGACAGGTGAGCCCCCTCGGAAAGCGAACCGATTCCCCTGCCATTAACATTACACTGGAAAGAGAGGTGGAAAGCATGTTCATTACATCAAGGGAAAAAGCGATCATCGAACTGATTGTCAAAACATCCGGGAAACATACCGTCCACTCTCTTTCTGCTTATTTGAACGTCAGCGGCAGGACCATCCAACGAAACCTGAAGTCCATCGAAGGGATCCTGGCGCAGCATCAATTACAGTTGAAGCGCACCCCGAATGATGGCCTTTTTATCGAAGGAAAGAACGAAAATATATACAGGCTCATTCAGCATTTGGCGGAATCAAGCCCTACGGATGAGACCCCTGAAGAGCGAAAGCTGAATCTGCTGATCACACTGTTGCATGAGGGACCTTCCTTCAAGCAGCAAGTGCTCGCCCATCAGCTGGGGATCAGTGTCACCACACTGGCGGCACACCTCGATGAACTGGCCGATTGGCTTGATAAATTCAGCATCACCCTGACGCGTAAAAGAGGCGTAGGGGTGGAGCTGGTCGCTGATGAAGCGAGCAAACGTCATGCCCTCGCAAGCTTTTTCCTTGTTTATTTTTACGAGGACATCATCGAAAGCTTATATTTGCTGCAAAAAGGCGATGCAATCGAACAGCCTGTGCTCGGCTATTTCAAGCCTGACTGTTTGTCGGCTGTTTACCAAATTGTCGATCAACATTTGGCAAAAGCTCAGTTGAACCTCGTCGACAGTGACTACATCGGACTCGTTGTGCACATCTGTTTGACGATCCAGCGGACTGCAAATGACTTTCTCATGACCGAGACAAATGATGTGGAAAATCAGTACACGAACGAATACAGGCTGATGAAAGAAATGTGCCGGGAACTTGAAGAGCGGCTGTCTGTCAACATGACCGACGGGGATATCAACGAATTGACGGTCATCTTGAAGGGGTCCAAAATACAGGATCCCAATGCAGTTTACTACGATAGCATCTTCCTCGGCCATTTGATCAAAAAAGTGGTCAAGGATGTATCAGAGAAGCTGAATGTCGATCTAACGGACGACTTCTCCCTATTCCAAGGCTTGCTTGCACATATGGGGCCATCCATCTTCAGGCTGCAGCAGCAGATGGAGCTGTTCAATCCGTTGACCGATGAAATCAAAGAGAAATATCCCGTCCTCTTTTTAGCGGTGAAAAAGAGCCTCGAAACCGAGTTCAAGGATGTTCATTTTCCGGAAGCAGAGGTCGCTTATATCGTCCTTCATTTTGGCTCGGCCCTTCTCATGAATGAGGAAAAAGTGAAGATCGATGCCGTGGTCGTCTGTCCGACCGGGATCGGCGCCTCCAAGATGCTGGCAAGCCGCATTCAGAAAGAGCTGAAGATGATCAGCAACGTGGATATCTTTTCGATTTCCGATTTTCGATCCGCTGACCTGAGCAGCTATGATATCGTCATTTCAACGGTGCGGCTGCCATTCACGGATGTCGATTATATCCTGGTCAACCCGCTGTTGAGCGAAAAGGATATCGGCATTATCCAGGATTATTTGCAAAATAATGTTGAAAAAATCACAAGGAAAAAGTACTTGAAGGGAGCACCGAGGGAGTCCGGCGGCAAGGAGCGGACAGAGGTAAGAGGCCTCCTGAAGGAAATCAAAGAGGTCCATGCAAGCATCGAATCGATCCTCGATCATTTCCGTGTTTACCGGAAGCCGTCCGCTGAAAGCCATCTCCACGTTTTGGAGGAAATGGTCCATCAGGCTGAAGCAGATGGGCTGGTCAAAAATCCCGATGCCGTCATGGGTCAGCTCGTCGAAAGGGAAGAAAAAGGCGGACTCGGAATTCCAAATACGCACATGGGGCTGTTCCACTGTCGGGATGCCAATGTCCAGAAGCTGGTGTTCCAGGCGGCTCATTTAGACAAGCCATGCGTCATCAAGGGGATGGACGGCAAGGATCAAGAAATAAGAAGCCTCCTGTTGATGATCGCACCCGAAAATTTAAGCACGAGGGAGCAGGAAATCCTGAGCCTGATTAGCACAAGCCTGATCGAAAACCACGTATCGATGATGATATTTTCTTCTTCGAACGAATCGATGATTTATAAAAAACTTGAAGATCTTTTTCTCGATTACTTACAAAATAACTTGATAAAGGACTGATCACGATGAAAAAAACCATTCATTTTGGAGCAGGAAATATAGGCAGAGGATTTATCGGGGCATTGTTCGCCCAATCCAGCTATCATGTCACCTTTGTCGACATTGCCGAGCAAGTCATTAACAAGCTGAATGAAGAAGGCACCTATCAGGTTAAATTAGCAACGGAAAAAAGCGAATCTGAAACGATCACAAATGTGTCAGGATTGAATAACCTTCATCAGGAAGGAGAAGTCATTGACGCCATCGGCGAAGCGACTTACCTGACAACGGCGATCGGGCCGAACATCCTGCCAAGGATCGCACCTCTTATTGCCAAAGGCATCGAAAAGCGCATCGCTGCAACCGATGTACCTTTATATGTCATCGCTTGCGAAAACCAAATCGGGGCGACGGATATTTTGAAAAAACATATCCTCGAGAACCTTTCTGAAGACGCGAAGACTGGATTGGAAGGGAAAGTCTTCTTCTTCAACTCAGCGGTTGACCGCATCGTGCCGATCCAGGACCAAAGTTCATTGGATGTACTTGTTGAGCCATACTACGAGTGGGTGGTAGAAACAACGGAAGAAATCCCGCACGTCGAAGGGATGAGCATCGTCGAAGATCTCGCACCATTCATCGAACGCAAGCTGTTCACGGTAAACACCGGCCATGCCGTCATTGCCTACCTCGGATACCTGCAAGGGAAATCCACGATCGACGAAACATTGGCAGACGAAGCCATTGCAAAACAGGTGAAGTCAACGCTTGAAGAAACCGGTGCATACCTTGTGAAGCAATACGGCCTCAATGCAAAAGAGCATTTGGCGTATATCGAGAAAAACATCGAGCGCTTCAAAAATGCCTACCTGAATGATGGAGTCACTAGGGTAGGACGTGCACCAAAGCGCAAACTAGGTCCAGACGACAGATTGATCCGCCCGACAACGCAAGCACAAAAAGCCGGCTTGGCCTACTCCAACCTGGCAAAAGCCATCGCAGCAGCGTTGCTGTTCGACAACCCTGAGGATCAGGAAGCCGTCGAAATCCAAAACATGATCAAAGAAAACGGCGTGGCTTACGTCTTGAAAGAAGTAAGCGGCCTGGAAGAAAACAGCCCGATCACGGAAAAAGTGATCGAGCAGTATGAAGTTTTAAAAGGGTAAATGAGATTTGAAAAAGCTGGCGAGGAATTCCTCGCCAGCTTTTTTTTGTCGATCATCAGGTTTTTGTGTTCGGGTCGTTTACGAATCGCGAGTTCTCGTGCCCGAAACAACGGAGCAAGGGAGGGGCAAAAGGGAACGAGGAGCAGGTTCTTGTGCCCGAATCGGAGCGGGGGAGGACCAAAAGGGAACGAGGAGCAGGTCCTCGTTCCCGAAACGGAGCGATGGAGGGACAAAAGGGAACGCGGCGCGAGTTCTCGTTCCCAAAACGGAGCAAAGGAGAACCAAACGGGAACAAAGAACCTGTTTTCTTTCCATAAGAAATGGAAACAGGACGCTCCCAAGGGTATCGTCCTGTTCGAAATGGTTTAGTTTGAACTAATTGAAAGTCCACGTAGATAAATACCTTAGCTCTTTCTCACCATGCCCCTCGGAAAGCGAGCCTCCTTCCGCGGAAATCAACCTTGCACAAATCCTAATTTATAAATCAAATATCCTCATCCCCAGCAACAAGACTGAACAAACTGTTCCGATTACAAGCAATAAGGAAACTTTCCTGTTCTCCTTTTTTGCATCCAATAAACGCCCGAAAAAGGAGATGACAATGACAATCTGCAAGATGATCCACACATAAGCCGTTTCACCGATTGAAGCAAGATAAATCAATAAACCTGCCAAAAGAATGATCCATACCCATCTCAAAATCCCCTTGTTCATAGGACACCTCCATAAATATGTAAGTTACCGTCTCCCTGCCTTTTGAATCAGAGATGGGATATTTTTAAGGAAAAACTCCGAGTAGTCCTGTATATGATAGTCCGCTGCATCACTCTTCCCTTGAAACATGCACGTTGTAATCCCTAATTCCTTGGCTGGCAGCAGATCCAATTCACGATCCCCGATTGCCAAATCGATTCCATGCAGATCATGCAGGTGCCGGTAAGAGGCTGCATGCGGTTTACGCGGGAAGCCATCGTCAATGGTCACCATGTCAGCAAAATATTTTTCCCAGCCGAAGTAGTTTAAAATGGCAACGACCCCGGCTCGATGCTTATGTGTCATGATGACATTTTTATCAGCAAACTTCAAAACCTCCTCGACATGATCAAACGGCTTCATATCCTTTGGTGCCAGCTGGTTGTTTAATGTATTGATCTCTTCTATTTGTTCATCCGAAAAATTGTAGTAGTCAATCGCGTGCGAGAACGAAACCTTCAGCTTATCATAGATTTCCTGTTCATCCGCGCCGTCACCCAAAACGTGGGCGAGTACTTTCGTGTACGCCGGATAAGTGTTAAATAATGTTCCATCAAAATCCCACAAAATATTCATGTCATCATCCTTTTATTCAGTGTGATGAGGATTAACCATCCCATATAAAACAAGGTCTTCAAAGACGCCGTTTTTGTAAATGTGGTCCTTCAGCGTACCTTCATATATCATGCCGCATTTCTCCATAATCCGTCCCGATGCAGGATTCGATTTGAAATAGCGGGCATAGACACGATGAAAATCCTTTTCGCTAAAAACAAATTCGATCATGGCTTTCGCTGCCTCTGTACCAAAATCATTTCCCCAATATTCTTCACCAATCCAGTAAGCGATCTCTCCATGTTTGTGCTGCTTTTGATGGGAAGCAGCAATCGCCCCATATAACTGTCCGCTTTCCTTATTAGTGATGGCGAATTCATATTTACGGTCGGCTTCAAAGTTCTCCTCATGAGTGGCGATCCATGAAAGGGCGCACTCCAACGGATAGGGGTAGGGCAGATGAAGCGTACTTTTATAGATATTGTAATTGTTGCACATATCAGTGACATTCTCGGCATCCGAGTCATTGAATGGACGCAAGAGCAAACGGTCCGTTTCGATCGTTCGTTTTGTTTTACTGAAGAGCATCGTTTTCACCCCCATTCTTAATCCAATAACAAATTCAAAATCTTTTCTGTTTGTTTTTTGTTGACTTTGAAGTAGCCATCCTTCGCATCACTTTTTATAAGCGACGTATGGGTACCGAAATCTTTATGAATCGTTAATTTTTCTGTCGGTTTGTCTTTGTAGGATAAATGAATGTTGTAGGTGGGCTGCACGGCAAGCTTATAAACGGTATACGGTTCATGGTCTGCTCGGTTCAGGATCCCAGTAATGGATGAGATTTTTCCATGATCCATCGTGGTCTTGGAATGATCGTCTTTCTGTATCGAAATGCTCTCGATACCTGAGAAACCATTATAAAGACACGCATAGTCAATGAGGCATAAAAGGGAAGCAAAAACGACCATGATTATATATCTTCTCACCAAACTCCCCCTCAGGAAAATTTATCCTTATTTTACCACAAACAAAAATATGCAGGTACAGATAATAAGAAAGTTTTATTGAATGAAAGGCTACTTATGGGGAGCTGAATATAAAATGAAGGGGGTTTTAGAAAAATTTTTGGCCAGAGGATGCAAGAGAGGGAGATTTCTTTAAAGAATAAAGAGCTCGAATAGGATATCAGCCGAAATTTCAATATATCGGCCATTAGACAAATTACGGAAAATTTCGCATGACACCGTTGCCAAGCCTATGAAGATGATGAGGAAGTTACCCCAAAAGACCAAATCATGTAAGCCATATGTGTTGGCAGTCGACCGCCGCTTTAGATAAAATGGTGTTAACAACTTGGATATAAGGGGAACAGTATAGGTAGATTCGAAACCAAAAGGAGTGGATCACATGAACAACAGTCAATTCGACAAAATGAAGAACGGTAAAGGATTTATCGCGGCGCTTGACCAAAGCGGCGGCAGCACACCGAAAGCATTGGCAGCATACGGCGTACCTGAAGATGCCTATTCGAATGAGGACGAAATGTTTGATAAGGTCCATGAAATGCGGACAAGGATCATCACGTCCCCATCCTTCAGCCAGGATAAAATCCTTGGCGTCATCTTATTCGAACAGACGATGGACCGTGAAATCCAAGGGCAGTATACTGCGGATTACCTTGCTGAAAAAGGCATTGTCCCATTCTTAAAAGTCGATAAAGGATTGGCGGAGCAGGAAAATGGTGTTCAGCTCATGAAACCGAATCCCGATTTGGACGAGACGCTGCGCCGTGCCAATGAACGGAACATCTTCGGAACGAAAATGCGCTCGGTCATCCATGAGGCGAATGCTGGCGGCATCAAGGAAGTCGTCGACCAGCAGTTTGAAATCGGCAAACGAATCATCGCGGCCGATCTGGTTCCGATCATCGAACCGGAAGTCAATATCCATAGTGCGGATAAAGAAAAATCCGAAGAAATTCTTCGGGACGAAATCCTCAAACATCTGAACGAACTATCAGAAGATCAAAATGTCATGCTGAAGCTCTCGATTCCAACGAAAGCGAATGCGTATAAAGAATTAGTCGAGCATCCGCGCGTCGTGCGGGTCGTTGCGCTTTCAGGCGGCTACTCCCGAGAAGAAGCAAATGAAAAGCTGAAAGAAAATGATGGCGTGATCGCGAGCTTCTCCCGTGCATTGGCTTCAGACCTGAATGCCAGCCAGTCGGATGAAGAGTTCGATGCAGCATTGAAGAGCGCAATCGACACGATTTACGATGCATCGGTCAATAAAAAATAATACAGATTTAAAAATAATGATGGGCACTAGACTAACACTCTAGTGCCCATCGTTTATTAATAAACAACTAACGATAGTGAAAATCTGATGCCCGTCGCGAGTGCCAATCCGTAATAAAGGGAATCAGAAAGCGAATCTGATGCCCGTCGCAAAGCAAAAAGATAATAAAGGGAACCAGAAAGGGGATCTGATGCCCGTCACGAGGCAAAAGTTAAATAAAGGGAATCAGAAAGGGAATCTGATGCCCGTCACGAGGCAAAAACAAAATAAAGGGAATCAGAAAGGGGATCTGATGCCCGTCACGAGGCAAAATTGAAATAAAGGGAATCAGAAAGGGGATCTGATGCCCATCGCGAGGCAAAATTGAAATAAAGGGAATCAGAAAGGGGATCTGATGCCCATCGCGAGGCAAAATTGAAATAAAGGGAATCAGAAAGGGGATCTGATGCCCATCGCGAGGCAAAATTGAAATAAAGGGAATCAGAAAGGGGATCTGATGCCCATCGCGAGGCAAAATTGAAATAAAGGGAATCAGAAAGGGGATCTGATGCCCATCGCGAGGCAAAATTGAAATAAAGGGAATCAGAAAGGGGATCTGATGCCCATCGCGAGGCAAAATTGAAATAAAGGGAATCAGAAAGGGGATCTGATGCCCATCGCGAGTGCCAATCCGTAATAAAGGGAACCAGAAAGCCAATCTTGTCCCCGTCGCGAGGCAAAATTGAAATAAAGGGAATCAGAAAGGGGATCTCATGCCCGTCACGAGGCAAAATTGAAATAAAGGGAATCAGAAAGGGGATCTGATGCCCGTCGCGAGTGCCAATCCGTAATAAAGGGAACCAGAAAGCCAATCTTGTCCCCGTCGTGAAGCAAAATTGAAATAAAGGGAATCAGAAAGGGGATCTGATGCCCGTCACAAGGCAAAATTGAAATAAAGGGAATCA